>CAMFIW010000290.1 GCA_945952355.1 uncultured Phenylobacterium sp.
GGCCCGCCAGGCCAAGCCGTACGACATCTTCGTCCCGAACTCGCGCGGTCAGTACTACTTCGACTCGATCGCCGACTTCCAAGCCGGCAAGGCGAGCGAGCTGATCTATCAGAACGCGGTCACCGGCAATCCGAACGACGCGGCCTACAACTCGCCCTACTGGACCTACAGCGTCTACGCGCAGGACACCCTGCACGTCACCGACGACCTCAAGGTCGCCGGTGGCTTCCGCTTCGACCGCTACGAGGAAAGCGACAAGCCGATCCTCAACCCGAACTTCCTGTCGCGGAACGGCTTCTCGAACCAGAAGACCATCGACGGCCTGCAGATCCTGATGCCGCGCGTGTCGGCGGAGTGGACGCCGAAGGATAACCTGAAGTTCAGCGCCGGCCTCGGCCTGTTCTCGGGCGGCACCCCGGACGTTCTGACCGGCGCGCCGTTCTACAACACCGGCTACGCCACGACCCAGATCGACATCCAGCGGACGGCCACCGGCTTCACCGAGACGACCGGCACTGCGGGCTTCACCTCGGCCATCGGCTCGGCGGCGCTCGACAACCTCTTCGCCGACTCGAACTTCGGCTATTCGATCCCGGCTCAGGTGAAGGCCCTGCAACAGGGCACCCTCACCGGCACGGTCTCGATCCCGACCAACGGCGAAGTGATCGCGCTGTCCCCGTCGTTCCAGCTGCCGAGCCAGTGGAAGATGTTCCTGTCGGGCACCTGGCGCTTCGGCGACGGCTGGTCGCTGACCGGCGACTTCGTCGGCATGAAGGTGAACCACGAAATCACCTACTACGACGCCAAGGCCCAGCCGCTGGTGGTCAATGGCGTCCAGCAGTTCCTGCCGGACGGCCGGATCCGCTACGACGGCCTCGGCGCGGTGGCGGGCAAGAGCTCGGCCAATCTCGGCTCCAACCGCGACATCATCGTGGGCAACACCGACAAGGGCCACGCCTACACCTTCGCGGTCAGCCTCTCGAAGAGCTGGGATTGGGGTGGCGACCTGTCGGTCGGCTACGCCCACCAGGATCTGACGGACACGGGCGGCGGCGTCTTCTTCGGCACGACGGCGGGTTCGCTCTACGCGGGCGTGATGGCCGGCACGGACCCGAACCGGGACTACGAGGGCCGCTCGGTCTACGAGATCCCGAACCGCTACAAGCTGGAGTTCGGCTATCACCACGCCTTCTGGGGTGACAACCAGACCCGGATCAGCCTGTTCGCGGAACGCCAGGATGGCCGTCCGTTCGGCTTCGCCATGCAGGATCGCGTCTCCGGTCGCGGACCGGTCTTCGGCGTGAACCGCCAGTCGCAGCTGCTGTACGTGCCGGACTTCAACGGCCCGGCCGGCGCGACGCCGCTGGATGTGGGCCTGGTCCGCTTCGCGACCGCCGCCGACATGGCGAACTTCAAGCGCTACGTCCAGAACTTCGACCTGCCCACCGGCCTGGTCCAGAAGTACTCGAACGACAATGCCGCCATCGGCCGCCTGGACATGCAGGTCAGCCAGGAGTTCCCGGGCTTCCTCGAAGGCCACAAGCTGAAGGTGAATCTGGACATCCGCAACGTGCTCAACCTGCTGAACAGCAAGTGGGGCCGCGTCGCCGAGTACAGCGACATCAACACCCTGGCCCGCGTGGACTGCGCCGACGCCAACGGCGTCATCGTGCCGACCACCAGCGCTGCCTGCCCGCGGTACATCTACTCGCAGGTCCCGACCTCGGTGACCAAGACCGTGAACACGCCGCTGTCGCTCTGGTACGTCCAGGTCGGTCTGCGCTACGAGTTCTAGGCCCAGGCGACTGGATTGAGTTCGAAGGGCGGTCCGGCGACGGGCCGCCCTTCTTCTTTGCGTCATGCGCTTGACGGGAGGGACGCGTCCGCCCATCTGCGCGCGTCGTTTGTCGAGGACTGAGATGAGCCTGACCGTTCCCGCCGAATGGGCGCCCCACAAGGCCATGTGGCTGGGTTTCCCGAGCCATGGCGAGCTCTGGGAGGAAGACCTCGAGCCGGCCCAGGAAGAGGTGGCCGCGCTCGCCCGCGCCCTTGCCGGTCCCGGCCGCGAGCAGGTGCGCCTGATGACCGGCTCCGACGCCGGCGAGGCCGCCGCCCGCAAGTTGCTCGGCGACATATCGAATATCGATATCATTCCTGGCCGCTTCGGCGACATCTGGCTGCGCGACACCGGCCCGATCTTCACCCGCGACAAGGCCCTCGGATTCCGCTTCAACGGCTGGGGCGGCAAGTATCGGCTCGACCACGACGATGAGGTCGCCAGCCAGATCGCGCAGGCCGCCAAAACCCCCCTGATCGCCTACAATATCGTCCTCGAAGGCGGCGCTCTCGACCACGACGGCGCCGGCACGGTGCTGACCACCCGCGAGTGCCTGCTGAACGCCAACCGCAATGGCGACTGGACCGAGGCCAAGGCCGAGGCGGCGCTGGCCGAGGCGATCGGGGCCCGCAAGGTCCTCTGGCTCGGCGAGGGCCTGCGCAACGACCACACCGACGGCCACGTCGACAACCTGGCCCGCTTCGTGGGTCCGGCCACCGTGGTTTGCCCGATGGCCTACGGCCGCGGCGACGTGAACGCCGACGTCTACGACGCGGCCGCCGCCGACCTCGCCGCCATGACCGACGCCGAGGGCCGCAGGCTGAAGGTGGTCCGCATCCCTTCGCCCGGCTGGATCGAGAGCCATGAGGGCGGCGCCGCGCCAGCCAGCCACATGAACTTCATCATCGCCAACGGCGCGGTGATCCTGCCGACCTACGGCGAGCCCCGCGCCGGCGAGTTCGCGGTCGAGGCGCTGAAGACGGTGTTCCCCGACCGGACGATCATCGACCTGCCGTCCAACGCGATCCTGACCGGCGGCGGCTCGTTCCACTGCATCACCCAGCAGGAGCCCGCCTGATGGCCCGCACGATCAGCCTCGCCGCCCTGCAGACCAGTTACGGCCTGGACCTGGGCGCCAACATCGGGAAGACGCAGGACCTGATCCGCCAGGCCGCGGCCAAGGGCGCCCAGGTGATCCTGCCGTCCGAGCTGTTCCAGGGACCCTATTTCTGCGTCGCCCAGGAGGAGCGCTGGTTCGCCGAGGCCCACCCCTGGCGCGAGCATCCCTGCGTCACCGCTCTTGCGCCGCTGGCGGCCGAACTCGGTGTGGTCCTGCCGATCTCGATCTTCGAGCGGGAAGGGCCGCACTATTTCAATTCGCTGGTGATGGTCGACGCCGACGGCTCGCTGATGGGCCTCTACCGCAAGAGCCACATCCCCGATGGCCCCGGCTACATGGAGAAGTACTACTTTCGGCCGGGCGACACGGGCTTCAAGGTCTGGGACACCCGCTTCGGCCGGGTCGGCGTCGGCATCTGCTGGGACCAGTGGTACCCCGAGGCCGCCCGCGCCATGACCCTGATGGGCGCCGAGGTCCTGCTCTATCCCACCGCCATCGGCTCGGAGCCGCACGACGCCAGCCTCGACACCGCGGCCCCCTGGCGGCGCGCCATGCAGGGGCACGCGGTCTCCAACGTGATCCCGGTGGTGGGCGCCAACCGCATCGGCTTCGAGCCCTGGGACGGCTACCCGAACGGCGGCCAGCGCTTCTACGGCTCGTCCTTCATCGCCGACCATCGCGGCGACCTGGTCGGCGACCTGTCGCGCGACGAGGAGGGGGTGGCCGTGGCGACCTTCGACCTCGACTTCCTGGCCGGCCACCGCGCCGCCTGGGGCTTCTTCCGCGACCGCCGGACCGACCTGTACGGCGGCCTGGTCGCGCCGCGGCCGGCCTGATGATCGAGACGCCCCGCCTCATCCTGCGCCCCTATCGCGAGGACGACCGCGAGGCCTTCGCCGCGGTCAACGGCCATCCCGAGGTCGGCGCCTGGCTGGGCGGGACCCAGGATCGCGCCAAGAGCGACGCCCTGCTCGATCGCATCAACGCCCATATCGACCGCCACGGTTTCGGCTTCTGGGCCTGCGAGCGGAAGGCCGACGCCCGGCTGATCGGCGCGGTCGGCCTCGTCGTGGTCGAGGACGGTCACCTGCCGATCGGCCCGGCGGTCGAGATGGGCTGGCGCCTGGCGCCCGACGCCTGGGGAGCCGGATACGCCACCGAGGGCGCGGCGGCGGCCCTGGCCTGGGGCTTCGCCAACCTCGATGTCGACGAGATCGTCGCCTTCACCGCGGCTAGCAACCGCGCCAGCCAGGCGGTGATGCGGCGCATCGGCATGGTCGCCGACCCGGCTCGCGACTTCGAACACCCGACCCTGCATCGCGGCCATCCCCTGCGGCCGCACGTGGTCTACGCCGCTAGTCGGCCGGGCAGCTGAGGTCCGACGCCTTCGGCGCCTTGGCGAGTTCCGCCTTGGCCCGGGCGAGGTCGGCCTGGAACTGCGGCTCGGCGTGCAGGCGCGCCACCATGGCGGCGGCCAGGGTCCGCCCCGCCTCGACATCGCTCTGGAAGTGGACCCCGCAGATGATCCGGCTCTCGCCGATGGTCTTGCCGGCCGCCATCAGGCCGTCGACCTTCTCCGGGGCGATCTCCGACAGCACCAGGGCCCAGGACCAGCCGGTCATGGAGTGGCCCGAGGGGTAGGAGGCGTTGGTCTTCATCCAGTCGGCGCGCGCCACGCAGACCGGCTTGTCGTCGCCGATCAGCGGCCGGGTGCGGTTGTAGAAGTCCTTCGGTGGCGTGCCGACCGTGCGCACGTCCAGCTCCAGCCGGTGCAGCAGGCGCGAGACCGCCGGGGTCTCCTTGTCGCCCAGCTTCACGCCCAGCGCGCAGGAATAGCGGCGCAGGGCGCCCGACCCCGCCCCCCAGATGTCGTCGTCCTTGGTCGCCTCGGCCCAGCGCGGGGAACCGGCCAGGGCGCGGG
>CAMFIW010000291.1 GCA_945952355.1 uncultured Phenylobacterium sp.
GATCATGCCTAGTCTCGTGGGCTCGGAGATGTGTATAAGAGACAGGGATGAAGGTCGCGAAGATCGCGCCCGTGCCGATCTGGTTCAGGTACGGGATCCGCTTGCCGAGCTCGGCGCAGGCGAACCCGCCCAGGCTCAGGAACGCGATGTTCATCAGGATGTCGGACGGGACCTTGTCCAGCGCCACATAGGCCGCCGTCAGCCCCGCCAGCAGCAGGAAGACCGGCGCCGGGATCACCCCGATCCGCCACTCCACGATCCGCCACCAGGCGCGCAGCGGCGCCGGCGCCTCGGCCTCCTCTTGCGCCTCAGCCACGCGCCGCGCCCGGCGACAGCAGGCCCTCGAAGAACGGCCGCACATAGAGGTCGGCCACCGTCTCGGCGCTGACCGACGGGACCCAGAAGCGCAGGTCCGCCGCCGCGTTGATCATGCCGCTGATCATCTGGGCCGCCACGTTCGCCTCCACCGGCCGGATCGAGCCGTCGGCGATGCCGTCGCTGATCATCGAGGCGAAGCGGAAGGAGATTCGGTCGAACTGGTCCAGCAGCTGCGGCTGCATGGCCTCAGGCGCCGAACTGAGCGCCGTTGTCCTGAGCAGGGGCGCGTCGCCCGACATCTGGAACTCGACCAGCGCGCAGGCCACCGAGATCAGCGCCTGATACCCTGTCCCGGCCACCGCCTCGGCTTGGCGAATGGCCAGCCGCATCGCCTGGAACGTGCGATCGAAGCAGGCCAGCACCAAGTCGTCCTTGGTGTCGTGGTGATGGTAGAAGGCGCCCTTGGTCACGTTGAGCCGCGCCGAGATCTTCTCGACCGAGGCGCCGACATAGCCCTCCTCGTTCATCAGCTCGGTGGCGGCCCGCAGGAACATCTCGGCCGGATGGTCGCTGCGCTCGGCCATCAGGCACGGCAGGGCCAGCGGCGCCCAGGCCGCCTTCTCGCCGGCCAGGCCCTCGCAGACCATCCCGATCATCCGCGGCGCCACCCCCGGATAGTCCTCCGCGTCGCGCCGCCGCAGCCAGGCGGCCGCCCAGAACACCTCGGACAAAAGCAGGTGCGTGCGCGCGTTGAGCTGCGGCCGCGACCAGCCCTGACCCGCATCGAGCAAGCCTCGCAGTCGCCGGAACAGGGCGACATAGGCGTCGTTGACGACCGGCGCATTGAGTGCGCGCACGTCGTTGAACACCGGCAGGGGCTCCTGAGCCCCTTCGGCGATCCGGCGCAGCGCCTCCAGATAGGTTTGCAGGAACAGGGCGACGCGCTCACGCGGTCCCGCACCCGCCTCGCCGGCCGCGACATAGGCCTCGTACTCGGCGACGCCCTTGAGGAAGCAGGCCTGGGCCAGCTCTTCCTTGTTGCGGAAATAGTAGATCACGCCAGTCGGCACGAGCCCGAGGCCCGAGGCCACCTCGCCCAAGGTCATGCCCCGCACCCCTCGGCGGTTCAGCACGCCCACCGCGCAACTGACGATCGCGTTCCGACGGTTTTCGAACCGCCGGGTTGGCTGACGCTCCGACATTTCACTCCCCCGGGCGCGGTTCGCCCGCGCCTCACCCAACGTCATACCGGGTCTTCAAGGATTCCGACAGGGTTCGGATCGCGCCTTGCATTTCTGACCCAATTGTACATTATTGGACGAGATAGTCATTTCTTGAACGTGATGACCGCCACGCCCCGTCCGGACCGCCGCCGCCAGCGCACGCGCGCCGCCCTCGTCGAAGCGGGTCGGCGGCTGTTCGCCACCCGTTCGGTGGAAGCGGTGACCATCGACGACATCGTCGCCGCGGCCGACGTGGCGAAGGGCAGCTTCTACAATCACTTCCCGGACCGCGAGGCTCTGGCGCGCGAGGTGGCCGCCGAGGTTCGCCGCCGGGTCGAGTACGCCGCCGCCGAGATCAATCACGGCGTCGCCGACCCCGCTGAGCGCGTTGCGAGAGCGCTGGTGATGTTCGTGCGCCAGGCTGGCGTCGACCCGCACAGCGTCGCCGCCGCCCATCGCCTGTTCGACGGCGGCGGGATTCCGGACGCCCCGATGAACGCGGGCGTGCGCGCTGACATCCAGGCCGGCCTCGCCGCTGGCCGGTTCGCCGACATCCCCTTGCCCGCCGCCGTACTGATGGCCGTGGGGCTCGTCCAGATCGGTGTCGCCCGGGTTCTGCAGGGCGACCAGGCCGCGCCGCCCCGCGCGGTGGCCCACGACCTCGCCTTCGGCCTATTGCGCGGCCTGGGTCTTCCCACCGCCGAAGCCGCCGTCCTCGCGAGGCGCGCGGTCGACGACCTCTGCGGCCCCGCGCCGCCCCACGCCTGATTCCCGCCCCCGACCTCCGACCAAGGACGCCTCCGATGCGGATCACCCGGATCCTCTCCTTCCTCTACGCGGCCCTGTTCGCCGTCCTCGGCCTCGCCTTCTGGGCGCAGCCCGAGCGCGCGGCCGCCCGTTTCGGCCTCGACGCGGTCGGCTCCACGGGCTTCGGAACCCTGCGCGGCGATCTCGGCGGCCTGTTCGTGGCGCTGTCGGTCCTCTGCCTCGTCGGCGTACTCGCCCGCCGGGCCCCGGCCCTGCTGGCCGCCGCTGGCGTGCTGGCGGCCATCGTCGTCGGTCGGCTGGTCAATCTCGCCCTGCACGGCGCCGGCGGCCCGCCCGCCAACCTGCTGGTCGAGCTAGGCGGCGTCGTGGTCCTGGGCCTCGAGGCCCGCGCCCTGATCGCCTCCAGCGCCGGCCGCGCGTCGCTGCGCCGCGGCCTGCTGGTCGCCGGCGGCCTCGTCCTGGCGATCGGCGCGATCTTCGCCCTACTCCTCGCCCCTCCCGTCCAGAACGCCGTCTTCGCCCGCATGGCTCGCCAGCAGATCGCGCTGAGCCGCGCCGACCTCCTGAAGGACGACGCCCTGCGCGTCGGCATCTGCGGCACCTCGGCGCCGCTGCCCAGCCACGACCGCGCCAAGGCCTGCGTGGCCGTCTTCGCCGGCGGCAAGTTCTATGTCGTCGACGCCGGCCCGGAGTCGGTCGAAAACCTGATGCAGTGGAAAATCCCGCTCGGCCAGGTCGGCGGCGTCCTGCTCACCCACTTCCATTCCGACCACATCGGCGACCTCGGCGAGCTCAACCTGCAGACCTGGGCCGCCGGCCGCCCCGCTCCGCTCGCCGTCTACGGGGGCCCCGGCGTCGATCAGGTCGTCGCGGGCTTCAACCAGGCCTATGCCGTCGACCAAGGCTACCGCACCGCCCACCACGGCCCCGCCATGATGCCGGCCGCCACCTGGCCCATGCAGGCCAGGCAAGTGGACCTCGCCGGTCCGCCCACGCCGGCCATGTCGCGCACGGCCGTCGTCCTCGACGATGGAAAGCTGAGGATCACCGCCATCGAGGTCGACCACGGCCCGGTCCACCCGGCCTACGCCTATCGCTTCGACTACAAGGGTCGCTCGGTGGTCGTCACGGGCGACACCGCCAACCATCCGCCTCTGGCCGTGGCCGCCAAGGGCGCCGACGTCATGGTCTCCGAAGCCATCGCCCGTCCGATGATCCGCACCCTGGAGACCACCGCCCGCGAGGTCGGCAACGACCGCGTCGCCCACATCATGCACGACATCCAGGGCTACCACATCTCGCCCCAGGAGGCGGCGGGCCTGGCCAACCAGGCGGGCGTCAAGCTGCTGGTCTTCTACCACCTGCTTCCGGCGCCGGATAACGCGCTGACCAAGCACATGTTCGTCCAGGGCGTGGCCCAGGCCCGCCACGGCGACTGGGTCATGGCCGACGACGGCAGTCTCTACACCCTGCCCCTCGGCTCGACCGAGGTGCGTATCGGCCGCGTCGACCGCTAAGCGGTCACCACAGGGTGTAGCCGCCGTCGGTCAGCACGATCGCCCCGGTCATCAGGCTGGCGGCGTCAGAGGCGAGGAAGGCCACCACGGAGGCGACCTCCTCCGGCTCGCCCAGCCGCCCCATCGGCGTGCCGTCGATCCAGCGCTTGAACATCGGCGCCTCGCGGTCGGCGAAGGCGTTCAGGGGCGTGGCGATATAGGTCGGCGCCACCGCGTTCACCCGTACGCCGCGCGGCCCCCACTCGGCCGCCAGCGACTTGGTCAAGTGATGCACCGCCGCCTTCGAGGCGTTGTAGTGCGCCTGGCCCTGCGGCCGGTTGACGATGAACCCGCTCATCGAGCCGACATTGACGATCGCGCCCGAGCCCTGGGCCAGCATGTGGCGGCCGAACGCTCGTGCGCACCAGAACGTCCCGTTCAGGTTCACGTCCACCACGTTCAGCCAGCGCTCGTCCTCCATGTCCTCGGCGGCGATCTCACTGCGGGCGATGCCGGCGTTGTTGACCAGAATGTCGACCCGACCGTGCGTCGCCACGACCTCGTCGGCGACCTCCGACACGCGCGCCACGTCGGTCACGTCCATCACGACGCCGAAGATCTCGCGCCCCTTGGCCGCCAGGGCCCGGCGCGCCGTCTCGAGAACCGCCTCGCCCAGATCGGCGGCGATCACGGTCGCCCCCAGTTCCGCCAGCGCCTCGACGCAGGCCAGGCCGATCCCGCTCGCCCCGCCCGTCACCAGGGCCACGCGTCCGTCCAGCCGCAAACGTTCCAGGTACATGCCACCCCCTTCAGGTCACCGCGTCCACCGCCGCGAATTCCGGGGCCTTCCAGGCCTCGCTCTCGACGATATCGCGCAGGATCTCCACCGCGTCCCACACATCGACATAGCGAAGATAGAGCGGCGAGAACCCGAAGCGCATCGTGGTCGGCGCGCGGAAGTCGCCGATCACGCCACGGCTGATCAGCGCCTTCATGAACGGATAGCCGTGGTCGTGCTCCAGGGCGATGTGGCCCCCCCGCTCGGCCGGGTCCACCGGAC
>CAMFIW010000292.1 GCA_945952355.1 uncultured Phenylobacterium sp.
GGAAGCCAAGATCAAGGCCCGCTTCGGGGACTGGACCGCCACCGGCCCGGCCGGCTCGGATCCCAATCTCGGCTCTGTCGCCCCGCGCTCGGCCGAGGCGCGGCTGGTCGTCGAGCCCGGCGCGCCGCTCTCGATCCAGGTCGCCTGGATCCGCCCGCCCGACCTGTCGCCCGACAGCCGCGCGGCGCGGCGCCTGGAGCTGGTCCGCCGCCTCGGCTTCTCGACCCTGAACCGGCGCTTCAAGGCGCTGGCCCGCTCGGCCAAGCCGCCCTTCCTCGGCGCCGGCGCCTTCAAGACCGACCAGTTCAAGGCCGCCGAGGCGACGGTCCTGGTGGTCAATTCCGAGCCGACCCGCTGGAAGGAGGCCCTCTCGGCCGCCGAGCAGGAAACCCGCCGCGCGGTCCAGTACGGCGTGCGCCAGGACGAGCTTGATCGTGAAATCGCCGAGATGCGCGCCAGCCTCAAGGCCGACGCCGCCGGCGCCGCCACCCGCACGCCCGCCGATCTGGCCGGCGACATCGTCGAATCCCTCGGCGACGACGAGGTGGTGACCAACCCCGCCCAGGACCTCGCCACCTTCGAGGCGACCGTGAAGGGGCTGAAGGCCGACGAGGTGTCCGAGACCCTGCGGGCCATGTTCCGCGGCGGCGGCCCCCTGGTGTTCATGAGCTCGCCCAAGCCGATCGACGGCGGCGAATCCACCCTGCTCGCCGCCTTCCAGGCCTCGCAGAAGGTCGCGGTCGCCGCACCCGACGCCCCCACCGCCGTCGCCTGGCCCTACCTGTCGTTCGGCGCGCCGGGCCAGGTGGCCGAGACCCGCGACGTCACCGACCTCGACGCCACCTTCATCCGCTTCGCCAACGGCGTCCGCCTCACCGTCAAGCCGACCAAGTTCAAGGACGACGAGGTCCTGGTCCGCGTGAACATCGGCGTCGGCCGCACGGGCCTGCCCAAGGACCGCGCCGGCATGAACTGGGCGCAGGGCGCCTATGTCGAAGGGGGCCTGAAGCAGATCAGCGCCCAGGACATGGAGCGCGTGCTGGCCAGCCGCGTCTATGGCGGCCGCTTCGGCATCGCCGACGACGCCTATGTGCTCTCCGGCGAGACCCGCAAGGACGACCTCGACGTCCAGCTTCAGATCCTGGCGGCCTATCTCACCGAGCCCGGCTGGCGCGAGGAGGCGTTCCAGCGCCTGAAGTCGGCCGGCAAGACCATCCACGACCAGTACGCCGCCACCGATTCCGGCGTCATGGCCCGCGACCTGCCCGGCCTGCTCCATCCCGGCGACAGCCGCTGGGCTTTCCCGAGCCGTGAGGACATCGCCGACGCCAAGCTGCAGGACTTCAAGGACCTGATTACGCCCGACCTCTCGACCGGCCAGATCGAGGTGGTGATCGTCGGCGACGTCAGCGTCGAGAAGGCGACCGAACTGGTCGCCCAGACCTTCGGCGCCCTGCCGCCGCGCCCCGCGACGGTCGCCCCGCCCGAGGCCCAGAAGCAGGTCGCCTTCCCCGCCGGCGTCGCCGAGCCGGTGGAGCGCAGCCACAAGGGCCGCGCCGACCAGGCCATCGGCTATATCGCCTGGCCCGCCGGCGACTTCTTCTCCAACACCCAGGCCGCCCGCGACACCGACGTCATGGCCGACGTGCTGGAGCTGCGTCTGATCCAGGAGCTGCGCGAGGCCCAGGGCGCCACCTATTCGCCGAACGTCAACGCCAGCCACAGCCAGGTCTGGCCGGGCTGGGGCTATGTCTCGGCCTCGGTGGAGATCCCGCCCGCCAAGCTGCCGGCCTTCTTCGCCGACGTGAAGAAGATCGCCGCCGACCTGCGCGCCAAGCCGCCCAGCGCCGACGAACTGGAGCGAGCCAAGAAGCCGCGCATCGACAGCATCGAGAAAGCGCGGGCGACCAACGGCTACTGGCTGACGGAACTCTCCGGCGCCCAGCGCGACCCGCGTAAGCTCGACGCGATCCGCTCCGTCCTGCCCTCCACCGAACGCGTCACCGCCACCGACGTCCAGAACGCCGCCCAGCGCGTCTTCAAGGACGACAAGATGTGGAGGTTCGAGGTGAAGCCCGAGGCCGACGCCAAGACCGCCGACGGCAAATAGGCCACTTTGCCCTCTCCCCACGGATGAGGAGAGGGCAAGCCGGGCGCGGCCTCCCTAACCCCGCTCCGTCATCCTAGGCCTCGTGCCTAGGATCCCTCTGTGCGTGTGACGGACCGCGCAAACGGACGCGCGAAGTTGGGCCGTCCCCTCCAATGTCGGCATCGACAGGGATCCTCGGCGCAAGGCCTAGGATGACGGTGGCGTGGAGGCCTCTCGGAAAATTAAACCAAAGATCGTAAGAATGCGCCGCCACCGCCCTGTGATTGTCCATGATTTCCAGCCGTTTCCGCCTCACTGTGGCTGCCGTCGCCGTCGCGCTGGCGTCCTGCGCCCTCGAGGCCGGCAGCGCTGAGTTCGCGGGCGCCACCGATCGGGTCTTCGAACTTATCGACGCGGCGGATTACGATGGCCTCTATCGTGAGGCCTCCGAGACGTTCCGGGCGCCCCCAGAAGATCCCGATAGCTTCAGGCGTTACATGGCGGCCAATGCCGAGAAGTTGGGCCGTTGTCAGACGCCCAGGCCGCGCAAGCCGCCAACGACGATCCTGACGCCGAACGGCCTCGTCACCTATCAGGACTTCATACGCGCCTGCGCCAGCGGAGTGGTCGACATCCAGGTTTCTACGATCCAGCGGCAGGGCCGACCACGCCTTATCGGCCTGCACTACTACGGAGACGCGCTCGCCGAATCCGACCCACTGGCGAGCCGACCTGAATGGATAACCCAGGCCGACCTGGATTTGCTGGAGAAGCTCGGCCTCGACCCGCGGGCCGACCTCGAAGCGCGCGCGAATTACCACTGGCGTTGGCGCGCACGCACCGCTTTCACGGCGGGCGACTATCGATGCCCGGGCGGGAGCACCATCGACATTTCCAGGACCATCAAAGTCGTGATCGCGCCACCTGCTTCGGCCTGTGAGAAGGCGAGCCAAGCTCGGACCGAGATGCTCAAGCTGGCGTCCGACGGAACGACCAAGCCACTCGGCGACTAGCCGGCTCGCTCAAATGACCTTCGATCACGCGCGGGTTTCAGTCGGCCTCGTGCACGATAGGATCGTCGCCATGGCCAAGTTGCGTTTTGAGAGATGGCAGACGCCGAACGGCGGTGAGTGTTCGGCCGTTGGCGCCGGCTGGGACCGCGTCCGCTACGAGGGCGCTCGCCTTGTCGAGGTGTTCTACGCAGCCACGATTGAAGAGGCGATGATCCGCCATCACGCGCAAAACGGCTGGGAACCCTACAAGCCCGCGCCGGACATCACGGATCGCCCCTTCACCGAGGCGCAGGTCGCCGAGCAGGAAGCCTATTTGGCGGTCCGTCCGCCCAAGTGGCGGCGCCTGGCGGAGCAAATCACGCCAAGCAACTGAGGTCGCGCGTCGCGCCGTCACCAAAGACGAAGGGCCCGGGTTTCCCCGGGCCCTTCGCGAACTCTCGGATCGGTCGGCCGATCAGTAGACGATCCCGCCGACGCCGCCGTCGAGGCTCATGACGCCGGCCACGGAGGTCTCGGTCTTTTCCTCTTCCTCGCGGTAGGCGGTGTACTTCTCGACCGTGATCATGGTCAGCACCTTGATGCCGGCGCCGAAGCGGCGGAGCAGCGAGCGCTCGTTGCAGTCGCGGGCCGGCTTCTCGGGACGGCAGGTCACGGCGCCGCCGCGCGAATGGTACAGGGCCTCGTGCTTGGCGCAGGTCAGGGTCTGGCCGCCGGTGAAGTCGATGCGTTCGTGGAAGTCGGCGATGGTCGCCTGCAGCCAGGTGCCGGCGATGCAGCGATAGATCTCCCCGTCATAGGCGTCGTCGATGTCGCGGTCCGGCGAGACCTGCGAGGCGGGGTGCGGAATGGTGCGGTCGTCGATGCAGACGGCCTGGATCACCACCTTCTTGATCTTGGTGCGGCTGGCCTCGTAGGCGGTGCGCTTCACGCGCCGGCCAGCCTCGACGTTCAGGCCCTGGATCATGCCGGAGGCCATGGGCGGGGCGTAGCCGCCACCTCCGCCGCCACCGCCGTAGTAGACGGACGAACCGGCGCCCGAACCCGCGCTGTTGTTTGCTGGCGCGGCGGCCACCGAGACGGCGACGTTGTTGACGTTCACATGCACGTTGGTGCGGTTGTTGGTCTCGCAGCAGACGGCGGGCGGGGTCGGCGGCGGCGTCACGCAGCACGGCGGGGTCGGCGGCGTGCAATTGCACGGCGTCGGCGGCGTCGGGTTGGTGCAGCATTGGGCGAAGGCGCTGGTGGCGAAACCGCCGATCATCAGCATGCCGACCGCGACCAGCAGCCCCATCAGGGTCGAACGCGTCATCATGGCTCCCGCCGCTCCTCGCAACACTGCCGTTAAGCATGCAAGAACCGCGCCGAGGCTTGGCGTTGCAGGCTTTCCGTCGACCCGTCCCGATCTGGAACGGCGGGCGCGTGGCCCGGATCTTCCTGCAAGCCCTGTGCGGCCATGTCGGGCCGTGAACAGGGTCGCCCCCCGATGTCGGTGTTCCATTCAAATACACAACGGTTGATAGACTATTGGCGCAGCCGTGGCGGCGAAGGCGGCCTGCCCACCCGAATGGCCGTCAATCCGGCCGACTTCTCCGACGTCATGAGCCAGGTCTTCATCGCCGGACGGGTGGCCACGGGCATCTATCCGCTGCGCCTGGTGGGCGGCCTGGTGGCCGAGTTGCACGGCCGCGACCTGCGCCAGCAGAACCTGGTGAGCCTGTTCCGCGAGCGCGACCGGAT
>CAMFIW010000293.1 GCA_945952355.1 uncultured Phenylobacterium sp.
TCGCCGCCTGCTGCTCCGTGCGACGCGACAGGTCGTCCGACGCCTGCGAAATCTCTTCGGCGCCGCCCCGCATGGCTTGGGAGGAGGCGGCGATCGAGCCCATCACGTCGCTTACCGCGAGGATGGCGTTGTTGAAGTCGTCCTTGAGCTGGCGATAGGCGCCGGGGAAGTTCGCCGCGATCGTCGCCGTCAGGTCGCCCTCGGCCATGCGGCTCAGGCTGTCGGCCACGGCGGAGATCACCCCGCTCTGCTCCTCCGCCCCCCGCCTGCGCTCGTCCTCCGCAGCGGCGCGCTCGTGCTCCACCTCGGTCACGTCGGTGGCGAACTTGATCACCTTGTAGGGCCGGCCCTGGGTGTCCAACACTGGATTGTACGACGCCTGGATCCAGATCTCGCGTCCGCCCTTGCCAAGGCGGCGGAACTTCGCGGCGACGAACTCGCCCCGGTTCAGGGTGTTCCAGAAGTCGCGATAGGCCTGGCTCGCGTCTTCTGCCGCGTCGACGAACATTGCGTGGTGACGCCCCTCGACCTCACCCGCCGAGTAGCCCAGCGCGTTCAGGAAGTTTGTGTTGGCCCAGAGGATCGTGCCGTCGAGCTTGAATTCGATCACCGCCTGGGACCGGTCCATGGCCGCGATCCGGGCCTCAAGCTCCCGCACGTGCCGGGCGGTCGCCTCGACCTGTTTTCTATTGAAGATCATGCCGCTCCCCCCGGATTTGGCGTTCGCCGACCGGCGCTCACCGAACGTGATCGAGAAAGCGGGGGCGGGGTCAACAAGGTGTTAATGAGCCCGATCCGGACGGCTCATTTTGGGTATAGGCGGTATGGTTTGCGCGCCCGGTCAGCCTAGCCTGTGCAATAACGCATGAGGTGAAGTTCGGCGCTGCAAATAAACCGGCGGGCGAATGTGGTTGCGTTCCAAATATTGTGCGGTATCCGCGCTGCAATTCGCGTGCTTGTTTCTATTCCAAGGTGCATTCGGCGTCTTGGCAACCTCAATGGGACTGTGGGGGAATGGCCGAGCGGCTGATCGTGCGCCTGGCGATCGACTATCTGGTGCGCTGGGCGCGCCGGATGGCCGACCACCACGAAGGCGATCTGTTGCAGGCCCTGGTCTACGCCACCGCCTTCCAGACGGCGACCGACTATCTCGACCGACCGGGCGGGACCGGCCACCCCGCCGCGATCAGCACCTATTCCCTGGCCCTTGCGCTCGGCCAGCCACGCGAGACCGTGCGGCGCAAGGTCAAGCGCCTTACCGCGACCGGCTGGCTCGAGGAGACCGGCAGCGGGGTGCGGGCCTCGGCGGCCGAGATCGAGACGGTGCGCGGACGCCGCCTGGCGGCGGACATCTCCCAACTCACCCGTGAACTCATAAACGGCCTGGCCGCGCTCGGACTGCCGGTCAGCGGGGCCGCCGCGCCCGGTGCGCCGCGAGATGCGCGCGCGCGGCTGGTCCGCGCCAGCAACGCCTGCGCCCTGCGTCTCATCGAACTCATGGCCCGCAACACGGAGGGCGACGTGATCCGCCCCGTGCTGTTCGCCGCCATCAGCGTCGCCAACACCCGCCACCTGCCCCAGGATCCCGCCAGCAGGTTCGCCCGTTTCGCCGAGCCCCTGCCGGACTCGGAACGGCGGCCCGTCACCGCGCTCGCCTTGTCGCGGGAGATGGGGCTGCCCCGCGAGACCACCCGTCGCTATCTCGCCAAGATCGAGAGCCGCGGCGGCTGCCGCCGGGTGCCCGGTGGCTACATCACCAACGAGGCCTACTTCTTCACCCCCCAGGCCCAGGCCATGTCGGTCCAGATCCAGGCCAACGCCCGCCGGCTCGCCGCCACCCTGCCGATCTCGGTCCTGACCCTGTCGGACATGTGAGGTTCAGCCGACCGCCGCCCGCACCAGCTCCAGGAACCAGTCGACCCCTGGATCGGGCTCGGCGCGGCGCACGGACTGGATGTCGAAGGACCACATCTCGGCTTCCGGTTTGAGGATCTGCAGGCCCAGGCGCTCGGCGTGCCGTCGCGCCAGGCGCTCGGAGCAGGTCGCCACGCCGTCGGTCACGGCGACGAGGCCGAGCGCGGTGAGCCAGCCCGGAACCGCCGCGATCATCGCCATCTCCGTCGGCGGGTCGTCGCCCGTCTCGCTCGGTGAATAGGCGAAGATGTGCCCCGCGTTCACATAGTCCCGCTTGCTGATCTCGCCGCGAAAGCGGGGATGGTCCTTTCGCGCCACCACGCAGTAGCGGTCCGAGAACAGGGGCTCGGCCATGACCCCCGGCGGCAGGGCGCCGAACCGGCCGATCGCCAGGTCGATCTCGCCGCGCCGCAGGGCGTCCGCCGCGGGGGCCTGGGAAAGATTGTGCGCCACGAACGACACGGCCGGGGCGTCGCGCCGCATGGCCTCGATCACGCGGCCGCCGATCAGCGCGGTGACGAACTCGGCCGAGGCGATCTGGAACCGGCGGCTGCTGCGCGCCGGTTCGAACTCGGCCTGTGGCGAGAGGGTTTGGCCGGCCAGCTCGATCAGGGCCTCGATGCGCGGACCGAGCTCGAGCGCCCGGCGCGTGGGCTCCAGCCCGTGCGGGCGGCGGATGAACAGGGGGTCCTCGAAGAGATCGCGCAGCCGGTTCAGGGCGTGGCTGATCGCCGACGGCGTCAAGCCGAGCCTGCGCGCCGCCTCGCTGGCGCGGCGGCGCCGCAGCAGTTCGCGGAACACCAGGAGCAGCCCGCCGTCCAGTCGACGGACTTGATTGATATCGAAATCACTCATGCAGCGATTTCAGTAACGGGGAATTCATGGCCGGCCTAGGTCTTCCGTGCGCCCACTGGAAACCCCCCATGATCGCCTACAATATCGCCCGCCTCTCCGCCGTCCTCCGCCTGGACCCGGTGGCCCCCCGCGCCGACCCGTTCCTGTCCGGCGTGCTGGCCCCCCAGGTCATGATCGCCAGCGACTACCGCTATGACGGCGTCTCGGAGTCCGCCGAGCGGCCCGCGATCCAGGGTTCGCTCTACTGGTGGCGGCCGGACCGGACCTATGCGGGGATCTTCGTCACCCAGGTCGACTTCCGCGATCCCGGAAAGACCTCCTACGAGGTCGACTACTATGTCGGTCACCACTTCAACCTGAAGGGAACCGAGCTCACGCCGGAGGCCATGTACACCGCCTTCCCCGACAACCGCACCTGGGGCCCGACCTACGACTTCTGGCAGCTCAAGTTGAAGGCCCGCCGCAAGACCGGCAGGCTGGCCTATCAGGGCGAGGTCTCCTGGGTGCCGGAAGCGTCCTACCGCGCCGGGGTCAATTGGCGGCTGGCCGGCCTCGCGGAATACCAGCTCACCCCGCGGGTCACCCTCGCGGCCAAGGTCGGCGAGGTCTGGACACATAGCGGCCCCGACCGCCTGTTCTACGCGGTTGGCGGCAAGGTCAGCGGCAAGACCGCCGCCTTCGAGCTGAAGTATATGGGCACGGACCTCCGCGCCGCCGAGTGCGGCTACCTGCGCAACGACTGGTGCTCGCCGGCCGTGGTCGGCGTCGTCACCTTCAACCTGCCCTACATCGCCCTCAGGCGCGGCTCATGATCGCCGGCCCGCCCAGCGCCGGGTCGCTCAGCCCGTCGCGGCCGGTCTCCAGCCGACCCGCCAGGCGGCGGCGGAAGCCGGGCCGGCCGTCCTCCGTGATGGTCAGGTCGTACCAGCCAGCGGTCGCCTTCAGCGGCCAGGCCTTGGACGCCGTGTCGCCGACCGCCAGCTCGACCTTCCAGGGCGCCAGCTTGTAGGCCTCCGAGACCGCGGCCAGCTTCCGCCTCCCGCCGCCCGGGTTGCGCAAGGTCAGCGTCAGGGTCCCGGCCTTGCGATCGAACCCCGCCAGCACCTCGACCATCTCCGCCCCATCGCCGACGAAACGACGGTGGAAGCCGTTGGGCCCCAGGATCCAGAGATCGTGCGGCCCCGCGGTCCAGAAGTCGTCCAGGCTCTTGCCGGCCTCGACGGTGTAGCGCCGCGGTGGCGCCTCCAGCCGGGCCTGGTCGTAGACATGGAACACCGCCCCCGCCGCGCCGGTGTTGCGGAAGGTCAGCTTCAGCCCTTCAGGCCGCGCCGTCGCGATCACGTCGAGGGCGTAGGGCAGGGCCCGCGACGGCCGCGCGCCGAACGCCTGGATGGGCGCGGTCGGCGTCGCGGGCGTCGGCGGCTTGGTCCGGCCGGGCAGGGCGGCGGCGCGGGCCGCGGTCTCGGCCGTCTTCGGCAGGGCCTGAGCGAACGGCTTGGCGTTCGGCGTCTTGAAGTCGAAGCAGCTCGTCAGGTCGCCGGAGACCGCGCGCCGCCAGGGCGTGATGTTGGGCTCGGCGACCCCGAACCTCGCCTCGAGAAAGCGGATCACCGAGGTGTGGTCGAAGGCCTGCGAATTCACCCAGCCGCCGCGGCTCCAGGGCGAGACCACGAACATCGGCACCCGCGGCCCGAAGCCGTAGGGCCGCCCGACCAGCTCGGGCCGCTCGGCGAATTTGTCGAACGGATTGGCCGCCAGGTGGTACTCGCCCGCGGTGTCGACGGTGGAGCCCCCCTGCACGGCGCCCGACGCGTCCTTCGATGGCGGCGCCGGCGGCGGCAGGTGATCGAAGAAGCCGTCGTTCTCGTCATAGTTCACGAGCAGCACGGTCCTGGCCCAGACGGCCGGATCGGCGGTCAGGGCCTCGATCACCCGCGCGGTGAAGTCGGCGCCCTGGGCCGGACTCGACGGGCCGGGATGTTCGGAGTCCTTCTGACCCGCCACGACATAGGAGACCGCCGGCAACCTGCCGGCCAGCACGTCGGCCTTC
>CAMFIW010000294.1 GCA_945952355.1 uncultured Phenylobacterium sp.
CAATCCAGCGGGGTGCGCTTCACGAAGGCGCCGTCCTTCATGATGATGGGCATGTGCCGGCCCTGCTTCGTCAGCAGCGACAGGTCGGCCAGCGGGTCGCCGTCGACCACGATCAGGTCGGCGAAGGCGCCCGGGGCGACGGTGCCGGCCTTGCCCGACAGGTTCAGAAGCGTCGCGGCCACGTGGGTGGCCGAGGCGATGACCTCGTGGGCCGGCAGGACGCGGCCGCGGATCACGAACTCCTCAGACTGGTGGCGGTGCATTTCACCCAGCAGGTCGGAGCCGTAGGCCATGGTGAGGCCTGCCTCCCGCATGATCGACAGCGACTCCAGGCCCGCGAGCCGCACCGTGTCGATCTTGGCGACGGACGTCGCCGGGAAGCCGAGGCTGGCGCCCTCCGAGGCGAGCTTGTCGTAGGTGACCAGCGTCGGCACGGCGACCGCGCCCTTGGAGGCCGCGAGCTTCGCGGTGTCGGGCTTGATCAGGTTGCAGTGCTCGAGGGAGTGGACGCCGGCCTCGACGCAGCGCCGGATGGCCTCGTCGGTGTAGAGGTGCGCCGAGACGTAGGTGCCGGCCATGCGCGCTTCCTCGACCACCGCGTCGAGCTCGGAGCGGGAGAAGCCGAGGAAGTGGATCGGGTCCGTCGGGGAGGCGACGCCGCCGTTGGCCATGATCTTGATGAAGTCGGCGCCGCCCTTGATCTCCTCGCGTGCGCCGCGGCGGATCTCGTCGACCCCGTCGACGATCCGGCCGAGCGCGCCGAGGCGGAAGGAGCGCTGCGGCGGCATACGGTCGTCGTAGCGGCCGCGGAAGTCGCAATGGCCTCCGGTCTGGCTCAGCGCCTTGCCCGAGATGACGAGCCGCGGTGTCGGGATCTCGCACTCGGCCGCGCCGACGCGCAGGCCCTGGTCGCAGCCCCCGACGTCGCGCACCGTGGTGAAGCCGCGCATCAGCATGGCCTTCATGATGGCCAGCGAGCGGATGGTGACGAGGCTGTCGGGCAGCATGGCGTTGCGGCCGAGATCGGCGGTGGCCGCCACCACGTGCACGTGCGCGTCGATCAGGCCGGGCATCAGGGTGCGACCGGCGAGGTCGATCCGCTTCGCCTTCTCCGACGTGATCCTGCCGACTTCGCGGATGGTCCCGTCCTCGACGAGGACGTCCACGGGGTCGGGTCGGTGTGCGCTGGTGCCGTCGACGATGCGGGCGTTGGCGAAGAGGGTCAGGGTCACGGCAGGTCTCCGATGCTCAGGCGGCGCGGGCGGCGAAACGGGCGGCGAGGAAGGCGGGCACGAGGAGCGGCGCCAGGCGGACGACCGGCGCCACGTGCTCCTCGCGGTAGTGATACTCGACGTCGAGCAGGTTCATCGTGCCGATGGTCTGGCCGTCGTAGAGCACCGGGACGTTGATGACCGAGCCGAGGCCCATGCTCTCGATGAGGGGTGCGTCGAAGAAGGCCCACCGGATGCCGGCCACGTCGCGGCCGAGATAGGGCTGCCGGCCCTGCAGGACATGCGCCCCCCAGGGGGTCGGCCCCATGGGCTTGCGCCCGGACACGGGGTATTCCGCGGGGCGGTTGGAGTAGATGCGCGCGACCTCCTGGCCGTCCACGTAGAGAAGCGTGAACAGACGGTGGCCGACGAGCGTCTTCGTCGCCTCGTCCACGGCCTTGAAGAGCGTGTCCGGCTGGCCCGGCTGCGCCAGCAGGGCGGCGAGGGTGGCGAGCGGTTCGTGGGAAGAGGACGTCATGCGGCAGGCCTCGGGGCTGGTGGATTGCGTTCGGGCAGCACGCCCTGCGGCTTCAGGCGCAGGATGAGAATCAGCGCCATCCCGACCATGATCTCGCGCAACGCCGCCAGCTGCACCGGCTGCAGCCCCGGCACGATCTCGGCCGCGAAGCGCGTGCCCTCCAGGAAGATCACGACGGCATAGGCTCCCAGCACCGCGCCGGCCGGCCGGCCGACGCCGCCGGCGGTCACGGCGAGGAAGATGTAGATGGTGATCAGCGGCTGGATGTGGTCCGGCGCGACGTAGGACTGGAAATGGGCGTAAAGGGCGCCGGACAGGCCGGCAATGGCGGCCGAGACGGCAAAGGCCTGGAACTTGAGCCGCAGGACGTCCTTCCCGGCGAAGCGGGCCAGCTCCTGGTCCTCGCGCACGGCCTTCATGGCGCGGCCGATCGGCGCGCGGTCCAGGCGGCGCATCAGCAGCCAGACCGCGATGACGATGGCCGTGACGAAGGCGAGGTAGAACCAGGCGAAGCCGGCAGTTCCGAGCTCCGCCTTGAACGGCGCCCTGATGCCCGAGATTCCGTCGGAGCCCTTTGTCAGCCAGCGCTCGTTCAGGGCGACCAGGCGCACCACCTCGGCAAAGCCGAGCGTCACGATGGCCAGGTAGTCGTCCCGCAGCCTCAGCGTCGCGAAGGTGACGAGGCCGCCCGCCGCGACGCCCACCAGGAGGGCGGCCGCCAGCCCCACCACGAGGGGGGCGCCGGCGCCCGTCGCGATCGCGGTGGCGTAGGCCCCGAGGCCGAAGAACCCGGCGAGCCCCAGATTGACCATCCCGACCCCGCCCCAGATCAGGTTGAGGCTGAGCGCGAGCAGGGCGTAGAGCCCGCCGATGGTGAGGGTGAAGACGAGGTAGGACAGCATCAGGCGGCCCTTTCGCCCAGGAGGCCGCGGGGCCGGAAGGTCAGCATCAGGAGGATCGCGGCGAAGCCGACCGCCGAGCGGTAGGTGGCCGGAAACACGAGCAGGGCGAGCTCCTCGGAGATGCCCAGCATGAGCGCGCCGGCGACGGCTCCCGGGATCGAGCCCAGTCCGCCCAGCACGGCGGAGGCGAAGACCGCGAGCAGGACGCGGTAGCCGGTGAGGGGGTCGATCGAGGTGTCGAGCCCGATCAGCACGCCGCCGACCCCCGACAGGCCGGCGCCCAGAAAGATGGTCACGGTGGCCACGAGGGCCGGATCGATGGCCTTGAGGCGAGCGAGGTCGGCGTTGTCGGCGACGGCCCGCATGGCGCGCCCGAAGCGCGTCCAGCGCAGGAAGGCGAGCAGTGCCGCCATGATGCCCAGCGCCAGCACGAGGCTCTGGATCTGCTGCAGCCCGACGCGCAGGCCGGCGAAGCGCAGGTCGGCCACGATGGGCAGGTCGAAGCCGCGCAGATCGTTGCCGAAGGCGAAGCGCACCACGTTCTCGAGGACGAGGTTCAGCGCGATGGAGGCGATGGCCACCGTGAGCGCGCCGGCCGGACGCAGGGCATCGAGAGCCAGCTTCTCGGCCACCGCCCCGGCCAGGCCGGCCGCCAGGAAGGCGACCGCCAGGGCCGGAATGATGGGCAGCCCGAAGCGGGTGTTCACCCACCAGGCGGCGAAGGCGCCGATGGTGGCGTAGGCCGCGACGGCGAAATTCGGAAAGCGCAGCACCGCGAAAATCGCGGTGAAGCCGACGGCCGGCACGGCCAGAAGCGTGCCGGTCATCAGCCCGTTGAGCAGCGCCTGGAGGATCGCCGTCGCGGACATCGCGGATCAGGCGATCTTCACGAGGGAGAGCTTGCCGCCCTTCACCTGCTCGTAGCGGAACTTGGCGTCGGAGATGTCGCCGATGTCCGTGAAGTCGCAGGGGCCGCTGGCGCCGTCGTAGTCGACCGGCTGCTTGGCCGCGATCGCCTTGAGACCGTCCAGCGCATTGTCGACCTTGGCTCCGCCGGCCGCCTGGGCGACCTTGCGGATGTTGTCCTTGATCGCCGTGCCGGTGTCGGAGCCGCCGATGGCGATCGCCATCAGGATCAGGTTGATCTGGTCGTAGACCTGGCAGGTGTAGGGATCGAGGCTCGCCACGCCGATGAGCTTGGCCAGGCGCTCATATGCCTTGGAGCCTTCGGCCGTCGACGGCGCGATGGTGAAGATGTCCTCGACGACTTCAGGCTGGATGCCGGTCAGCATCTGCTGGTTCACCGAATAGGCGAAGGCGATCTTCCTGCCCTTGAATCCGGCGCGGAACAGGTCCTTGACCATGACGCTGGTGTCGGCGGTGTAGCCGCCGAGGATGACGGTGTCCGGGTCGAAGCGCAGCGCCTCGTCGATCTCGGTGCGGTAGGCCGGCTTCTTGTCGTCGTAGATCAGCGTGCCGGTCTTGCCGCCGGCCTTCTCGACCGCGGCGGTGATGTTGTCGAACTGGCTCTTGGCGAACGGAGTCTGCGGCGTCAGGAAGAACACCTTCTTGCCGCCCTGCTCCACGGCGAACTCGCCGAACTTGCGGCCCTGGAGGGTCGTGTTCGGCTGCGTGCGGACGAGATAGCCCTGGTGCGGCAGCAGCGTGATCGAATCCGCGCCGGAGACCGTCGCCAGGAAGGTCTTGGAGTCCCAGCACAGCGGTGCGACCGCGGTGGTCACGGCCGAGGCCCAGGTGCCGACGATGGCCGACACCTTGTCGACGTCGATCAGCTTGCGCGCGGCGCGGACGCCGGCATCCGGGTTCGTCTGGTCGTCTTCCGAGACGATCTCGACCTTGCGGCCGAGAACGCCGCCGGCGGCGTTGACCTCGTCGGCGACGGCCTTCACGGCCTTCACCATCACGGGGCCGGAGGGGCCGCCCGAGCCGGTGAGCGGCGTGAGCGTGCCGATCTTGATCGGCGCGCCCTGGGCGAAGGCGGTGCGCGGCAGAAGGCCGAGGCCCGCGATGGCGGCGCTGCCCGCGAGCAGGTGGCGCCGGTTCAGGTTCGTCAATGACATCGAAAACTCCGTTCCTCGTTTCCCCTCAGCCGCCCAGGAACAGGCGGCGCACGTCCATGTCCGAAGCGAGCTTCGGACCCTCCCCCT
>CAMFIW010000295.1 GCA_945952355.1 uncultured Phenylobacterium sp.
GCGGAGGCCCCAGAGGTGCCCAAGGCGGTTCTCTGGGACGTCGGCAATGTCATGGTGCGCTGGGACCCGCGCACCCTCTACGACAAGGTCTTTCCCGAGCCGGCGCGACGCGACTGGTTCCTTTCGCATGTCTGCACCATGGACTGGCACATCCGCCACGACCTGGGCGTGACCTTCGAAGAGAATCGCAAGCCGCTCCTGGAGCGGTTCCCCGAGCACGCCGAGGCGATCCACGCCTGGGAGGGCCGCTGGTGGGAGATGTTCTCGGGCGTGATCCCCGAGAGCGAGGCCGCCGTCGAGGCGCTGCATGACGCCGGCGTGCCGCAGTTCGGCCTGTCCAACATGAGCCATGAGGTGCTGGACGGCATCATGGCGCTCAGCCCGGCCTTCGATCGCTGGAAGGGCATCGTGATCTCTGCCGAGACGGCGATCATGAAGCCGGACCCGCGCATCTATCACCAGGCCTGCGAGCGGTTCGGCCACGCGCCGGCCGACTTCCTGTTCATCGACGACAGCGCCCTGAACATCGAGGGCGCCCGAGCGCTCGGCTTCGACGTCCACCACTTCACCGACCCGGCGGCCCTGCGTCCGGCGCTCGAAGCGCGGGGGCTGATCTAGCCGTTCCGCACGAGTTCGAAGAACTCCTGGCGGGTGCGCGGGTCGTCGCGGACGTCGCCCAGCAGGTGGCTGGTGGTCAGGCGCGAGCCCGGCGTATTGACTCCGCGCATGGTCATGCAGCTGTGCTCGGAGACCAGCACCACCCCGACCCCCTTGGGCTTCAGGATCTCCTGGATCGCCTCGGCGATCTCGGCGGTCAGCTTTTCCTGGATCTGCAGGCGCCGGGCGAAGCCGTTCACCACCCGCGCCAGCTTGGAGATGCCGACCACCCGGTCGTTCGGCAGGTAGGCGACGTGCGCCCGGCCGAGGAACGGCAGCATGTGGTGCTCGCAGAAGCTGACCACGCGGATGTCGCGCAGGATCACCAGCTGGTCATAGCCCCCGACCTCCTCGAAGGTCCGCTCCAGATAGTCGCGCGGGTCGACCTCATAGCCGCCGAACAGCTCCCTATAGGCCTTGGCCACCCGCTTGGGGGTTTCCAGCAAGCCCTCGCGGTCCGGATCGTCTCCGGCCCATTCGATGAGGGTGCGCACGGCGGCTTCGGCGTCCTCCTGGGTCGGACGCGGCTTGGGATCGGTCATGGCGCGGAGCTCCTGGCGTGCTTGAAGAACACGCCAGCCACGGCGAAGGTTCAGACCGGACGGTCGCGGTGTCGCGGGGCCTTCCAGCCGAGGCCCCGAGCCGCTAGGTTCCCGCGCTTTCCGAGACACCCTTCCTGTGAGAGGCTTCCGCCATGGCCGATGACGCCGCCGCCCATCCCGACGTTCTGAACCAGGCGGCCCAAGGCCAGCTGAAGAGCATCATCGAGCGCGTCGAGCGCCTCGAGCAGGAGAAGTCGGAGATCGCCGAGCAGATCAAGGAGGTCTTCGCCGAGGCCAAGGGCAATGGCTTCGACGTCAAGATCCTGCGCAAGGTGGTCCGCATCCGTAAGCAGGACCGGGCCAAGCGGATGGAAGAGGACGCGATCCTCGACCTCTATCTCTCCGCGATCGGAGAGATTTGAACCGGGCCCCGCCCGACCGGAAAGAGGCGGCCAAGCGGGCCGCCCTCAACGCCCTCAAACGCGCCCGTCGCCAGGCTGACCGGACGGGCGTCAAGCTCTCCGACTGGGAGGGCGAATTCCTCGACTCGGTGACCGAGCGGGTGAAGACCTATGGCCGCGCCTTCGCCGATCCCGAGAAGGGCGGCCCGGGCGCGCCGTTCTCCATGCTGCAGGCCGTCAAGCTCAAGGAGATCGCCGCCAAGGCGAAGGGCGAGCCCCGCGAGCTGAAGCGCAAACCCTTCCGCCGCAAGACCGCAAAGGACGAGGAATGACCCGCAAGCTGGTGAGTTCGGGCTCGCCGCACGAGCCCAAGATTGGCTTCTCCCGCGCGGTGCGGGTGGACCGCTACATCGCCGTCGCCGGCACCGCCCCGATCGCGCCGGGCGGCGGCACGGCCTGTCCGGGCGACGTCTATGGCCAGATGCGCCGCTGCATCGAGATCGCGGGGAAGGCGATCGCCGACGCGGGCGGGTCGCTGAACGACGTGGTGCGCACGCGGATCATGCTGACCGACATCAACCGCTGGCACGACGCCGCCCGCGCCCATGGCGAGGTGTTCGGCCATATCCGACCGGTCTGCACCTTCGTCGAGGTGAGCGGCTTCATCGACGCCACCTGGCTGGTGGAGATCGAGGTCGACGCGGTGGTGCCCTAAACCCGCCATGGACGCACGCTCAAGCTCCACCTTGGCTTGGGCGCCAGTGATGGAGCGCGCCGATGGGACTTCACCGCACTCAGGCCGAACGCGCCATGGCCGGCGCGACCTTCGAAGAGGTCGACGTCGCGCGCAGCTATGCCGCCCGCGCGCCCTACGCGCCGGCGCTCTATGGCCGGCTGCTCGAAGTGATCCCCGGCCGCCGCCGCGCCCTGGATCTCGGCTGCGGACCCGGGAAGATCGCGCGCGTACTCGCCGATCCATTCGCGGAGGTCGTGGCGCTGGATCCGTCGGCGGCGATGCTGGAGGCGGGCCAGGCGGCGGACCAGGGCCGCCACCCGAACATCGCCTGGGTCCAAGCGACCGCCGAGGACTATGCCGACGAGGGGCGCTTCGATCTGGTCGCCGCCGGAGCCTCGATCCACTGGCCCGACCACGCGGTGGTGTTCCCGAAGATGGCGGCCTGGGGCGCGACCCTGGCGGTGATGGTCGCCGAACCGGTGCGCCAGCCGGCCGAACCCGAGGCCTGGGCGGGGTTTCTAACCCGTTGGCTGGCCATCATGGCCGAGCGCACGCCCGGCGCTCGCAAGGCTTACAATCCCGCGGGCTTCGCGGCCGAAGGCCTGCGGCACGAGGCCTGGATGGACATTGCTGGGCGCGAGCGGTTCACGCACCGGTTCGAGCAGAGCGTGGAGGATTTCATCGACGCCCAGCATAGCCGCGCGACCTGGAGCCGGACGGCCATGGGTCCGGAGCTTTCGGCGCGGTTCGATGAGGACCTGGACGCCCTGGTGCGTCCGGCGGCGCTCGACGGCCGCCTGGTCCTGCAGATCGCCTCGGACCTGGTCTGGGGCGCGCCGCGCTCCGCGCCACGCGCGGGCTAGAGCGCCCGCGCGGCCGCCAGGGCGGCCTCGCGCTGCGCGGCCAGTTTGCCCTGACGGATCAGGGCCTTGATGCGTTCGTCACGCGACTTGGGACGCAGGACCGTCAGCTTCATCTTCAGCCCCTTTGAGGACGTCTTCGAGGCCCTGTTCGCGGACCTTGCGGTAGAGGGTCGAGCGGCCGATGCCGAGGCGGCGGGCCACCTCGCTCATGTGGCCGGCATAGATCTCGATGGCGAGCTGGATGAGGTCGCGCTCAATCTCCTCCAGAGTGCGCAGGTGGCCACGTCCGTCGAGGATGCGCACGGGCGCGTCCTGTGGCGCGGTCTCGGCGATCAGGTCGCCTGCGCTGGGCGTATGGGCGGGCTGAATCGCGACCTCGGCCGGCGGCGGCGCCTTGACCCCGGAGATGGCCGGGAAGTCGTAGGGCTGCAGATAGGGCGCGTCGGCCAGCACGATGGCGCGATAGACCGCGTTCTCCAGCTGGCGGACATTGCCCGGCCAGTCGAAGGCGGTGAGGAAGGCGACGGTCTCGGCCGAGGCGCCGACGACGGTCTTGCCCTCTTCGACATTGAAGCGGCGGATGAAGGTCTCGACCAGGGCCGGGATGTCCTCGCGGCGTTCGCGCAGGGCCGGGGCTTCGATCGGGAAGACGTTCAGGCGGTAGAACAGGTCCTCGCGGAATCGACCTTCCTGCACGGCCACCGCCAGGTCGCGGTTCGTGGCCGAGACGATGCGGACATCGACCTTGATCGAGCGCTTGGAGCCGATCGGGTCGATCTCGCTCTCCTGCAGGGCGCGCAGCAGCTTGACCTGGATGTCGAGCGGCAGCTCGCCGACCTCGTCCAGGAACAGGGTGCCGCCATTGGCCTCCTGGAACTTGCCCAGGTGCTTGTCGGTCGCGCCGGTGAAGCTTCCCTTCTCGTGGCCGAACAGGATGCTTTCGACCAGGTTCTCGGGGATCGCGCCGCAGTTCACGGCCACGAAGGGCTTGCCGGAACGGTCGGACGAGCCGTGCACCGCTCGGGCGATGACTTCCTTGCCCACGCCGCTCTCGCCGGTGATCAGCACCGGGATCGAGGACTTGGCGGCGCGTTCTCCCATGCGCTTGACCATTTGCATGGCTGGGCCGTCGCCGACCAGGTCGGCGAAGGTGGTCTTGCCGCCGGCGTGCTTCTTCAGCCGCTCGACCTCGCCCTTCAGCGCGCCCATGGAAAGCGCGTTGCGGATCGAGACGATGATCCGTTCCGGCGACGCCGGCTTGATGAAGAAGTCGCAGGCGCCGGCCTGCATGGCCTGCACGACGGTATCGATGCCGCCCGATGCGGTGACCACGATCACCGGCTGGGAGAAGCCGCGGGCGCGAATCTCCTTGAGCGTGTCCTGTCCCGAGATGCCGGGCATGACCAGGTCCAGAAGGATCAGGTCGCAGGCCCCGCCCGAAGTCAGGCGTGCGATCGCCTGATCGCCATTCTCGGCGTGAGCGACAGAGAAGCCCTCGCGCTCCAGGACCGCCTCAGCCAGGCGGCGCTGTGTCGGGTCGTAATCGACGACAACGACCGTCTTGGTCATATGAAAACACCCACCAGAAACCGGACGCTCCTCTCGTTGGACGAGGCTCT
>CAMFIW010000296.1 GCA_945952355.1 uncultured Phenylobacterium sp.
GCGAGACCGTGGAGGGCTACCTGCTCTACCGCGCCGCGGAACTGACCGTCGCGCAGGGTTACGACAGCTTCACCATCGTCGACCGCCATACAGACAAGGACAGCCGCAGCTACGTGGAGCCCGATCCGCTCTACAGCCCGTGGTATGGCCCCCGTTTCGGCTACTGGCGGCCGGCGTGGCGCTATCACGGCGGCTTCGGCTGGCGGACCTGGGATCCCCTCTGGGGCGACCCCTTCTTCAGCGACCGCTACGACGTGCGAACCGTCGACAAGTTCGAGGCCAGCGCCGAGATCGCCATGAGCCGCGGCCCGAAGGACGCCGCCGACCCGCGCAGCTTCGACGCTCGCGCCGTGATGGAAAACCTCGGTCCCCGCATCCAGCGTCCCGCGCCGCCGAAGGCTTAGGGGACTCGTGATCCTCCCCCGTTGGGGCCCCGCCCGCGCTTCGAGCGCGGGCGTTCTTCGCGGCGATCGACAGATCGTTGTCGATCGCATCCGGCTCGCAAGCGCGAGCCGGCGCTCATTGCGGTGGATCGCGGCTCCTCCGCGGGACGGAGGGGGCTCACGCCCCCAACAACAGCGGGCTTCAGCCCCCTCCACCGCTTCGCGGTCCCCCTCCCCCAACGGGAGAGGAATTGGACGTCAAGCCACGTCGCGACAGGGCTGGGTTTGGTCGACGCCGGTCCAGTCGGCGAGGGTGTCGAAGGCGGCTGGGCGGCCGATGGCGTAGCCCTGAACCTCGGCGCAGGCTTCGGCGCGCAGGAATTCGAGCTGTTCGAGCGTCTCGACGCCTTCCGCCGTGACCGGGATCTCCAGGCTGCGGCCGAGGCCGAGCACAGCGCGCACGATCACGGTCGAGCGGTCGTCGTGGAGGATGTTCTCGACGAAGCTCTTGTCGATCTTGATCTTGTCGAACGGGAAGGACTGCAAGGTCGAGAGCGAGGAGAAACCGGTTCCGAAGTCATCCATGGCGATGCGCACGCCCAGCGCCTTGAGCCGGCGCAGGTTGTCCAGGGCGCGCTGGTAGTCGCGGAACAGGGCGCTCTCCGTGATCTCCAGTTCCAACCGCTGGGGCGAGAGGCCGGTGTCGATCAGGACCTGATGCACCAGCTGCGGCAGGTCGGGCTGATTTAGCTGGATCGGCGACAGGTTGACGGCGATGCGCAGCGGTTTGTCCCAGCTCGCCGCGTCCGCGCAGGCCCGGCGCAGAACCCATTCGCCGATCGGCAGGATCAACCCGCTTTCCTCGGCGATGGGAATAAAATCGAGCGGCGGCACCATGCCCCGCGTCGGATGGCGCCAACGGACGAGGGCCTCGAAGCCGCAGATCGACCCGTCCTGGGCGGCGGCGAGAGGCTGGTAGTGGAGGATAAGCTCGTCCCTGGCCAGCGCGGCCTTGAGCTCGCGGGCGACGCCGCGGCGCTCGCGGATCGCCACGTCCATCTCGCGCTTGAAGAAGCGATAGCCGCCCCGGCCGTCCTGCTTGGCGCGGTAGAGCGCCATGTCGGCGCTGGTCAGCAGGGCCTCGCCGGTGCGGCCGTCGTCGGGATGGAGGCTGACGCCGAGACTACCGCCGCCGACCAGGGCCTGCCCCTCGAAGGGCGTCGGGCGGGCCAGGGCCTCCTGCAGCGAGGCCGCAAGCTCCCCAGCCGCCGTCGGCTGCTCGCCGCCCACCTGAACCACCACGAACTCGTCGCCACCCAGCCGCGCCGCGAAGGACGGCGCGGCGATCGCGCCGGTCAGGCGGCGGGCGACCTCGACCAGGATGGCGTCGCCGGCGGCGTGGCCATGGGTGTCGTTGGCTTCCTTGAAGTGGTCCAGATCGACGCAGATCACCGCCAGGCTCTCGCCTGTGTGGGCGACCCGCTCGAGCGTGGCGGCCAGGCGGGCCTGCAGCGCGTTGCGATTGGGCAGGGCCGTCAGGGGATCGTGGTCGGCCAGGAAGCGTATGCGCTCTTCGGCGGCGCGGCGTTCGCGCAGGTCGCGGATGGCGAGGACGGTTTGCTCCTCGTCGCGACCGCCGGCCTCCAGCAGGCGGCCGAACACCTCGACGGGGATGTCGTCGGCGCCGTCGGCAGGGCGCAGGGTCGCTTCTCGACGCTCGTCGAGGCCTGGGATCTCCTCGCCGGAGAAGGTGAGGAGCTCGCCCAGCAGAAGCTGGCCCTCCAGCTCGGCGGCGGTGAGGCCGACCAGGGCGCTGAAAGCGGCGTTGGCGTCGGCGATGCGGTTGCCCCGCACCACCACGATACCTTCGTAGGCGGCGTTGGCCAGGCGGCGCGTGCGGGCCAGCGCCTTGGCGTTGGCGCCGCCCTCGATCAGGGCCGCGCAAAGGCCGCCCAGGATGATCAGGGCCACGATGCCGGCGACGCCGACGACCATGATCCGAGGCGCGACGAGCTGCGGCGGCACGGCGTGGCTTGGGTCCGGCACGATCGAGACCGCGCCCATGGCCGTGAAGTGCAGCGCGCAGATGGCGAGCGTGAGAACGAGGCCGGCGCCGAGCTGGCCGGCGAGCGTCTCGGCGCGGCGGGCCGACAGCATGGCGGCGACGCCGAGGCCGACCCCGAGCACGAGGGCGGCGACCACGAGGCCGAGGTCCCAGCTCACCACCCCTTGGGTCACATAGGCGGCCATGCCGGTGAAATGCATGGCCGCGACGCCCGTGCCGGCCAGCACGCCGCCGGCGACCCGGTGCGCAGCGGTCTCACCCGCCGAGGCGATGCCGAAGGCCGCCGCCATGAACACGCCGGCTATGCCCAGGGAGGCCAGCGTGCCAGCCAGGGCGAAGCCCGCCGGCAATCCGGTTTCGAAGGCCAGCATGGCGATAAAATGGGTGGCCCAGACCGCGCAGCCCGCCACCAGGCCGGTCAGCAGAAGCCACGCGCCGCGGGTCACGCCGCTGGCGTCGCCCATTCGCGAATAGAGGCGAAAGCTGGTGAAGGTCCCGCAGAAGCAAACCAGGCCCGCAACGAGCACGAGACGAAGATCGTGCTGGGTGGCCAGGCACGTCAGGACGTTGAACATGAGTGGCCTTCTGGCGCGGGGGGGTCGCCCCGCACCATCGGCGGCAAGGGTAAAGGAAAGCCGACCGGGCCTAGGCGGTCTCGTCCTTGAAGGTCAGGCCGGCGTTCGCGTTCAGCCGTTCGATCAGCTTGTCGCCCATCGCCGCCCCCGGAACCCAGACCCCGCCACGCAGGTCGGCGCAGTCCTTCACCAGGCAGATCGCCGCCTCGGCGATGATCTTGGAGGTCGAGCCGTAGCCCGGGTCCTTGTCGCCGTGGACCGAGGCGCGAACCTGACGGCCGTCGGCGTCGATGCCGACGAACAACAGATCGTAGAAGCCGGCCTCGCGCTCCTCCTTGCTGGGCCCCTCGCCGGGCTTGGGGCCGCCCTCGCCGATGGCGGTGAACTCGGTGGGCGCGCCAGGGGTGATGACGCTCATCTCGTCGTACTTGAAATCCGGGCCCCAGGGATGGCCCTGCAGCAGGTTCGAGCGGTGAACGTTCTTGGTGTTGATCGAGGCCATCATGAACGGGCCCACCTCGGCGCCGAGGTCGGGGTCGAAGGCCTTGGTGTTGCCATCGGGCTGTTCCGCGCCCTGGAAGCCGGGGGTCAGGGCGAAGGGACTCATCATCAGCGCAATGAGGCCGGGGTCCTTCTGGATCGCCTGCATGGTGGCCCGGCCGCTGGCCGCGGTGCCACCGGAGAGGCCGCCGCGCATGGCGCGCACCCGCCCCTTAACGCGGCCGACCGGATGGCCGAGCTTTTCGGTCGCCAACTTCTGAACGTAGTAGACCCCCAGCTCGAAGGGGATCGAGTCGAAGCCGCAGGAGTGCACGATCCGCGCGCCCGACCTGCGCGCCTCCGCGTCGTGGGCGGCGATCATGGCGGCCATCCAGTTCGGCTCACCGGACAGGTCCAGGCAATCGGTCCCGGCAGCCGCGCAGGCCGCGACGAGGTCCGAACCGTAGAGCTGATAGGGACCCACCGTGGTCAGGATCGCCTTGGCGCGACCGACCATGGCGCGCACGGACGCCGGATCCGAGGCGTCGGCGACCACGAGGGGCGTGTCCTTGGGCGCTCCGACCTCGTCGCGGACCTGGGCGAGTTTGTCGGCCGAGCGCCCGGCCATCGCCCACTTCACCTCCCCGCCCACGCCATAGCGCTGGGCCAGGTATTCGGCCACCAGCCGGCCCGTGAAGCCGCTGGCCCCATAGACGATGATGTCGAACTCGGCGTTGGGGTTCATGGCGCGTCCTCCTGATTGGGCGCGGACCCTCGCAGAATTTACGGTGTAAGGCCAGACGCGATTCACGCGGCGGGAGAAGTCGGTTTGATTGTTCGGATTCAGGCTTGAGCTTGGCAGGCTACGGGCGGTTAACTGCTATGTGCGAAGTTGAGCGCAGATCAGGGAGTGCGTCGCGGCAGTCGTGCGAGAGCCGCAAGGGTTGGGGGTCGGGGTGTCTGAATCCGGGAATACTGGACGGCGTGCGGCCGGTGGCCGGCCGAACCTCCGCGCACGCGGCGGCGAGGGCGTCGTGATTCCCGTCTGTTTCAACGAAACCTTTGGCTATTTCCATCCGGGCGGCCGCGCGCGGGGCGTGGTGCTTTGCGGGCCGATCGGGCCCGAGAGCGATTATGTCCACCGGCTGTGGGGCGCGTTCGCCGCCCAGCTCGCCGCGACCGGCCTTTCGGTGTTGCGGGTCGACTATCGCGGGACGCGGGATTCCGGCCCCGCCGCCGATCCGGCCCGCCCGGTTTCAGGCCTGTCTCTTATACACATCTCCGAGCCCACGAGACTAGGCATGATC
>CAMFIW010000297.1 GCA_945952355.1 uncultured Phenylobacterium sp.
CGAGATCATGCCTAGTCTCGTGGGCTCGGAGATGTGTATAAGAGACAGGGCATACGCCCGGCGACGGGGTGGATGGCGTACTTCACCTCGACCCCCTCCTCCTTCAGCTTGTCGGCCATTTCGCGCAGCGCGTGCTGGGCCTGGGAGACGGCCATGCCGTAGCCCGGGACGATGATCACCTTGGACGCGTTCTTCATGATGAAGGCCGCGTCGTCGGCGCTGCCCTGCTTGACCGGCCGGGTCTCGACGCGGCCGCCGGCGGCCGCGGCGCTGTCGTCGGCGCCGAAGCCGCCCAGGATCACCGAGACGAACGAGCGGTTCATCCCCTTGCACATGATGTAGCTGAGGATGGCGCCCGACGAGCCCACCAGGGCCCCGGTGATGATCAGGGTGGTGTTTTCGAGGGTGAAGCCCAAGGCCGCCGCCGCCCAGCCGGAATAGCTGTTCAGCATGGAAACCACGACGGGCATGTCGGCGCCGCCGATCGGGATGATCAGGGTGATGCCGATCAGCAGGCTGAGCGCGAAGATCGCCCAGAAGGCCCAGATGGCCGCGCCCTGGCTCATGACCAGCACCACGATCAGGGCGACGATGCCGACCGCGATGGCGATGTTCAGCAGGTGGCGCGCGGGCAGCAGGATCGGCGCGCCCGACATGTTGCCGTTCAGCTTGGCGAAGGCGATGACCGAGCCGGTGAAGGTGATGGCGCCGATGGCGAGGCCCACGCTGAGTTCGACCAGCGAGTTCAGGTGCACCGAGCCGTCCGCATTGGCGATGCCGTAGGCGGCGGGCGTGTGGATGGCGGCCACGGCGACCAGGCAGGCGGCCATGCCGACCAGGCTGTGGAAGGCGGCGACGAGCTGGGGCATGGCGGTCATGGCCACGCGCCGGGCGATCACCGCACCGACCGCGCCGCCGATCGCGACGCCGCCGAGGATGAGGCCCAGCGTCAGGACGTCGAGCTTGCCCTGGGTCCAGAGGGTGGCGAGCGCCGTGCCGACGGCGATCGCCATGCCGATCATGCCGTTGCGGTTGCCCGCCTGGCTGGTGGTCGGCGAGGACAGCCCGCGCAGCGCCAGGATGAACAGGACGCCGGAGACGAGATAGAGGATGGCCGCGAGGTTGGCGTTCACTTGGAAGCTTCCTTCTTCGCGGGTTCCTTCTTCTTGTACATGGCGAGCATCCGCCGCACGACGAGGAAGCCGCCGAAGATGTTGACCGAGGCGAAGGCCGCGGCGACCGCGCCGGAGCCCTTGGAGATCAGGACGTTGCCGGTGAGCGCGCCGGCGCCAGGCGCCTGGGCCGCCACGGCCAGCAGCGCGCCGACGATGATCACCGAGGAGATGGCGTTGGTCACGGCCATCAAGGGCGTGTGCAGGGCCGGCGTCACGCTCCAGACGACGTAGTAGCCGACGAAGATCGCCAGCACGAAGATCGCCAGGCGGAAGACTGTGGGGTCTACGGCTTCCATGTTTTCCTCTGGGGGATCAGGCGGACAGCGCCGGATTGGTGATCTTGCCGCCCTGGGCGACCAGGGCGGCCTTGAGGATCTCGTCCTCGTAGTCGGGGGCGAACTTGCCCTCCTTGTCGAGCAGGAGCCCTGCGAAGGCGAACAGGTTGCGCGCATAGAGGGCCGAGGCGTCGGCGGCGATGCGGCCGGGCAGGTTCGGCTTGCCGAGGATCTTCACGCCATTGGCGGTGACGGCGGTCTCGCCGAGCTTGCCGCCCTCGACATTGCCGCCCTGCTCGATGGCCAGGTCGACGATCACCGAGCCGGGCTTCATCGAGGCCACCTGGGCGGCGCTGACCAGCTTGGGCGCCGGCCGTCCGGGGATCAGGGCCGTGGTGATCACGATGTCCTGCTTGCCGATGTGGCCGGTGATGAGCTCGGCCTGCTTGGCCTGGTATTCGGCGCTCATCTCCTTGGCGTAGCCGCCGGCGGTCTGGGCGTTCTTGAACTCCTCGTCCTCGACAGCGATGAACTTGGCCCCCAGGCTCTCGACCTGCTCCTTGGTGGCCGGGCGCACGTCGGTGGCGGTGACCACCGCGCCCAGACGACGGGCCGTGGCGATGGCCTGCAGGCCCGCGACGCCTACCCCCATGCTTAACACTTTGGCCGCCGCCACGGTGCCGGCGGCGGTCATCATCATCGGCATGGCCTTGCCATAGGCCTCGGCGCCCTCGATCACCGCGCGATAGCCGGCGAGGTTGGCCTGGGAGGACAGCATGTCCATCACCTGGGCACGGGTGATCCGCGGGATGAACTCCATGGCGAAGGCGGTCGCGCCCTTGTCGGCCAGGGCCTTCAGGGCGGCCTTCTCGACATAGGGGTTCAAGCCCGCGGCGACGATCGCGCCGGACTTCAGGGCTGCGATCTCCTCGTCCACCGGGGCGCGGACCTTGAACAGGATGTCGGCGCCCTCGATGGCGGCCTTGGCGGTCTTGGCCAGGGTCGCCCCTGCCGCCTCGTAGTCGGCATCCTGGAAGCTCGCGGCCGCGCCGGCGCCCGCCTCGACGGTCACGGAAAATCCGGCGCCGATCAGCTTCTTCACCGTCTCAGGCGTCGCGGCCACGCGCGTCTCTTCGGCGCGACGTTCCTTGGTGACGGCAATGACGGCCATGCCGTTGCTCCCCCTGACACAGACTAGGCGGAACCTAGGGAAGGGGGTCAGTTCTGTCCAGCGAACAGGGATCGGGGTTCAAACATTTGTTTGAATTTGCTGCAGATCGATGCTGCAGCGCAAAATCATGCCCCGAAGTTCCTCCTCAAACGCGGGAGGAGTGGGCCGGAGCGGCTAGTGCGCCGCTTCCGGCTTCTCGCGCAGGACGATCACGCCCAGCACGGTCACGACGAGCGCGGTGGCGAAGCCGCCGATGAAGCCCGCGGAGGTGCAGAACCACAGGACCAGCAGGGTCAGCAGGCTGGCCAGGGCCAGCGAGCCCCACTTGGTCAGGCCGTTGAACAGGTTGAACGTCGCGACCTGCTCGGAGATGTCCATCTCGCCGCGGTGATATTCGGAAGCCATTCGAAGACTCTCTTCAAATCGGGGAGGAGAAACACGGAAGCCGGGGGCAGTTACACGTTATGGCGCCGCCCCTCAAGCGCGCGCGATGTCTCAGGGACGTTCGGCCCCGCGATCAGCCCGGCCAGGCCGAAAGCAAGGCGCGCAACGCCGCGATCAGGGCCAGAGGCTGGTCGATCATGATGTGGTGCGCCGAATCGGGGATCGGAATCTCCAGCATGTCCTTCGGGAACGGCGAAGGCTGGCCCTGGGCGCGCCGCTGCATCAGCATGGAGCGGTCGCCATAGATGTGGACCATGGGGACCGTGACGGTGAGCTTGCCGGGATCCATCATCCCGCCGCGGTTCAGCTTGCTCCACATGTTGGGATCGAACCGCCAGGAGAAGCCCTCGCCGGAGCCGTCCTCAAGCGGAGCGGGCTTCAGCGAGCGACGGGCGATGAAGTCGGCCACGAACAGGTTGCCGGCCGCCTGGGGCGGCATAAGGCGGAAGCGCGACAGCGCCTCTCGCATGGTCGGATAGACCCGCTGCGCCCGGTCGGCGGTCGGGATGTTGCGGGCCGCGCGCTGGGCCTGCTCCATCATCCGCTTGCCCTCGGGCGAGTCCGGCGGCGGGCCGCCGAAGCCGGTGTCGACCAGCACGGCGGCGCGCATCCGCTCAGGATGGTGCGCCGCGGCGAAGAACACCTGGCTGCCGCCGAACGAGTGGCCGATATAGATGGGCTTGCCGGCGTCGTAGAGACCCGTCGCGCGGGCCACGGCCTCGGCGTCCTCGGCGAAGTCCTCGAAGGAATAGGTCTCGCGCCAGTCGCTGGCGCCCATGCCGGCCAGCGACATCGAGGTGACCCGATAGTCCTGGGCCAGGTAGGGCGCGATGAAGCTCCACCAGTCGGCATGGGCCGAGTTGCCGTGCACCAGCAGTAGGCCGGGCCTTCCCGCCTCGCCCCAGGTCAGGGCCTCGATCCTCGTGCCCTGGCTCTCGACGAAGCTGCGCTCCGGCTCCTGGGCGAGCGCGTCGGTGAACCACTTGGGCGCGTCGGGCTCCTGGCCCTGGAAAGGGGCCAGCGGCGCCTGCACCTCGGGCGGCAGCGCGCCGGGTTCGGAGTGGATCGGGCGGTCGTCATAGCCGACGGGCGCGCCCTCCTTGATGGCCGGATCCAATGGCATGGAAATTACCCCTGGCTCTCCCGATACCCCGCCTTGCGGGAGATCGAGCGGATGCCCTTATAGACGCCGGTCCCGGTCATCAGGGTGCGGTCTCCGCACCAGATGCGGCCCCGGACGGTGAAAACATCGTCCTGCTCAGAAATGATCTCGCTGGAGCCTTCCACCCAGTCGCCCATGTGGGCGCCGGACAGGAAGTCGGTGACCAATCGCACCGTGACCCAGCCGATCTCGCGCTGGTTCGAGATGACCCGACCCCAGGCCATGTCCGCGAAACTCATCAGCATACCGCCGTGGCAGTTGTTCATGCCGTTGGCGTGGTGCTCCTCCACGCGGAACGCCATGACCTCGTCATTGCTGGCGTCGCGCTTGGAATAGAACGGCCCGACCGTGCGGCCGAAGCCGCGCTGCCACAGGTTGATGACGAAGCCGTCGGGAACGACGGCGGCCTGGACTTCGGTCAGATCGTCGGACATCGCCGGGTCCTGATGGACTTGCGGCCCAACCTTGGCAAGCCTTTCGATGCTGCGCCGCACAGCAGCCAATTCGGGGACAGCTTACCTATTTCCCAGCCCGGACGCCGGCCGAGAGCTGGACAGATGCGGGGAATAGGTAATCT
>CAMFIW010000298.1 GCA_945952355.1 uncultured Phenylobacterium sp.
GCCGAGGCGCGCTTCTATGACGACCTGGCCGATGCGCTGCTGGCCGGGGCGACCGACGTGATCACCGCCCATGACGCCGAGTACGACGTCGTGACCGTGCCCGGCGCTCTGGAGATCCCGGGCGCCATCGCGCTGGCGGAGGAGGGCGGCCACAGCCCGGCCGGCGTGCGCTATGACGGCTATGTCGCCCTGGGGACCGTGATCCGCGGCGAGACCTATCACTTCGAGATCGTCTCGAACGAGAGCGCGCGCGGCCTCATGGACCTGACCACGGGCAAGCGCCTGTGCATCGGCAACGGCATCCTGACCTGCGAGGACGACACCCAGGCCGGGGCTCGCGCCCGCGCGAGCGAGGGCGACAAGGGTGGGTTCGCCGCCCGGGCGGCCCTGGAGATGATCGGCCTGAAGCGCCGCCTGCTCGGTCAGGCGCGATGAGCGGCAAGCCCAAGCAGGCGCGGTCGGTCGCGCGGCTGGCCGCGGTGCAGGCCCTCTACCAGATGGAGGTTTCCGGCGCCGGCGTGGAGGCGGTGATCCGCGAATTCTCCGAGCATCGGTTCGACCGGGGCATCGAGGGCGAGGAGAGCGCGACGCTCGCCAGCGCCGACGAGGCCTTCTTCGCCGACCTTGTGCGCGGGGTGGTTGGCGCCCAGCGCGAGATCGACGCCGCCGTGGTCAAGCGGCTGGCCCAGGGCTGGCGGCTGGAGCGGCTCGACGCCACGGTGCGCGCCATCCTGCGCGCCGGCGCGTTCGAACTGGCGCACCGGCCGGACGTGCCGGTCGAAGTGGTGATCGACGAGTATGTCGAGCTCGCCAAGTCCTTCTTCGAGGGGCCGGAGCCCGGCTTCGTGAACGGCGCCCTCGACAAGGTGGCGCAGGATGTCCGGGCCTAGATCCGACAAGCCTGACCCCGACGAGTTCGAACAGATCGCGGCGCTTTATCGCCCGCTGACGCGCGGCGCGCCCGAGGCGCTGAGCCTCCTGGACGACGCGGCGGTGATCCCGCAGCGACCCGGCTTCGACCTGGTGATCACCAAGGACGCACTGGTGGCGGGCGTCCACTTCCTGCCCGACGATCCGCTGGGCCTGGTGGCGCGCAAGCTGCTGCGGGTGAACCTCTCCGACCTCGCCGCCAAGGGCGCCGAGCCCTACGGCTACTTCCTGGCGACCGCCTGGCCGGAATCGCACGACTGGCCGGCCCGCCAGGCCTTCGCCGAGGGGCTGAGGGTCGATGGCGGAGCGTTCGATCTGATCTTGTTGGGGGGCGACACGGTCTCCACGCCGGGGCCGCTCACGCTCTCGGTGACCATGCTGGGCTGGGCCCCGGCCGGCGGCATGATCCGTCGGGGCGCGGCGAAGCTCGGCGACCGGGTCCTGGTCAGCGGGACCATCGGTGATGGCGGCCTGGGCCTGCGCGCGGCGCAAGGCGCGCTGGCGGATCCCACCGGTGAACTCGCCGATCGCTATCGCCTGCCACGCCCGCGCCTGGACCTGCGGGAGGCGCTGCGGGCCGGAGCCTCGGCCGCGGCCGATGTCTCGGACGGCCTGATCGCCGATGCCGGCCACGTTGCAAAGGCGAGCGACCTCGGCCTGAGGCTCGACCTGGACCGCCTGCCGCTTTCGGAGCCTGCGGCTGCATGGCTGCAAGCCCAGCCGGATCGTGCAAAGGCGCTGCTTTGGCTGGCCTCCGCCGGCGACGACTACGAGATCGTCTGCGCAGCGCCGCAGGTCTTGCCAGGGTTCACTCAGGTCGGCGAGATCACGGCTTCGGGCTTGGAGGTCGTTGCGGGCGGTCAGCCGGTCGATGCGGGCGCCGGCGGCTGGCGTCACGCCTAGGGCGTTTCGATCCGCTTGGCCGGCGTGTCCGCGCCGCCCTGATGGATCACCACCTCGTCAGCCTTGCCGCCAACCGGACCGTTGAATGTCAGCCTCGCTTCCGGCGCCTCGATGTAGAAGTCGCGCTCGCCGGTCGGCCGGGCGGCGAACGGCGGCTGGCCGGTGACCTGGACCACCAGGTGATCGCCTTCGGCCACCACGGTCAGGGTCATGGCCGGCGAGAGCCGGTATCGCCCCTCGTAACGGGCCAGGACGGATGATTCGAGTTTGACGATCGTCGGCGCCGCCTTGGCCGGGATCGTCACGCCCAGATAGAGCGCCGCCAGCTCCGCGCCGATCTTGCCGACCGGCGCCTCCTGGACGTTGGAGAGCACGATCACCGTCAGGTCGTCGTCCGGATAGCGGCCGAGGACGGTCGCAAAGCCGTTGATCCCGCCGCTGTGGGTCCACAACCGATGGGTCCCAAGCGCGCTGATCGCCTGTCCGAAGCCGTACTTGGCGCCGTAGTCGGTGAACATGGCCTTCAGCGAGGCCGGCTTGATCACCTTGCCGCCCTGCAGGGCGAGTTCCCAGGCCAGCAGATCGTCGACCGTCGAATAGAGCGAGCCCGCCGCATAGGGCAGGGTCATGGACAGGTAGGGGGTGTTCGTCGCTTTTCCCGCCGAGACCGAATAGCCCGCGGCGCGTCGTGGTAGGATATCGGCCGTGACGTCATAGCCCGAATGGACGAGCCCCAGCGGCTTGAAGATGTGGTCCTCGACATAGGCCTTGTAAGTCTGGCCGCTGACCTTCTCGATCACATAGCCAAGCAGCACATAGCCGGTGTTGTCGTAGTTGAACCGCGAGCCGGGCTTGAACTCGAGCGGCTTGTCGCGGGTCAGCGCGACGATCTGTTCCGGTGTCAGGTCGGCGCGGGCGGCGACGTCGAAGAAGCCGGGGATGTTGGTGTAGCTAGGAATTCCGGAGGTATGGGTCAGCAGGTGGCGCAAGGTGATCTGCGACCACGCCGGCGGCGCGGGATAGAATTTCGAAATGGGGTCGTCGAGGCCGAGCTTGCCCTGCTCGCTGAGCTGAAGGATCGCCGCGGCGGTGAACTGCTTGGTGAGGGAGCCCAGGCGGAACACGGTCTGTGGCGTGGCGGGGATGTCCCATTCGCGGTTGGCCAGGCCGAAGCCCTCGCGCAGGACCACTCTGTCCCCCTTGGCCACCAGGACGGCGCCCGAGAACCGATCGGCCTGGACATAGGCCTGCACCGTCTTGCGCGCTTGATCAGCGTAGTCCGCGGGTTCGGCGATTGCGACCGTCGAGGCCAGGCTCGCGGCGAGGGCCAAGGTCAGCAGAATCTTGCGCATCTTCGGCTCCCTCGGGTCCAGATCGCGAGCTTGGCGCGTTCCCGCACCGTCGGGAACCCTCCCCACGCGCAAGCTTCCCGAAACCATATTCGGCGAGGCTCGCCCCATGCTTCGCCGTTCGCTCATCGCGCTCCTGCCGCTGCTCGCCGCCAGCTCGGCGCTGGCGTCCGGTAAGCCGAAGGACAAGGGAAAGGAGGGTGAAGGGCAGAAGGACGTCGGCCAGTACGTCGACCTGTCCGCGGTGGCCATCCCGATCGTGGTCAGTGGTCAGCTCGTCAACTACGTGTTCGTCACGCTGCGGATCAACCTGACGGCGCAGGCGTCGAGCTCGAAACTGCGGGCCAAGGCGCCCTATTTCCGCGACGCGCTTGTGAAGGCCGCGCACCGCACGCCGTTCACCAAGGCGGACAACTATCTGGTCGTCGACGACGCCAAGTTGAAGGCGGCCATGATGCGCGAAGCGACCGCGATCGCCGGTCCCGGCAACATCCGCGAGATCGTCATCACATCCCAGACCCCCAAGCGCCGCCTTGGCGTGCCGAAGCCGCTCGGACGTGACGGCGGAGAGATCAAACCCTAGTCAAAGCCCGCGCTTTTGACGCAGGCCGTTGCATGGCCGCATCAGGTTTGGCAACGTTCGCTCCTTCAAAGGGGCGCCGCTCAAGAGACGCCCCGGATAGAGGGGAAACCATGGGGCCGGGAAATCACCGACGGCTGCGCCTTCGCGCCAGCGTCGACCGCCTCCGCGCAGTCGCAAAGGGGCGCATCGACTATGAGTAACCTATTGATGCTGGTGATCGTCGCCGGCGCATTGGCGGTGCTTTATGGCGTCGTCCAAACCATGTCGTTGTTGCGGGCCTCACCCGGCAACGAGCGCATGCAGGAAATCGCCGCCGCCATCCAGGAAGGCGCGCAGGCCTATCTCAACAAGCAGTACACGACGATCGCCATCGTCGGCGTGGTGATCTTCCTCGCCGTCGGCTTCCTGATCGGCTGGCTGGCGGCCATCGGCTTCCTGACCGGCGCGATCCTGTCGGGCGCGGCGGGCTTCGCGGGCATGCTGATCTCCGTGCGGGCGAACGTGCGCACGGCCCAGGCCTCGTCCGAGAGCCTCGCCAAGGGCCTTTCCCTGGCATTCCGCTCGTGCGCCATCACCGGCATGCTGGTGGCCGGCTTCGCCCTGCTGGGCGTCGCGGGCTACTACATGGTGCTGACTGGGCCGCTCGGCCTGGAGAACACCAGCCGCGAGACGGTCGACAGCCTGGTGGCCCTGGGCTTCGGCGCATCGCTGATCTCTATCTTCGCCCGTCTTGGCGGCGGCATCTTCACCAAGGGCGCCGACGTGGGCGGGGACATGGTGGGTAAGGTCGAGGCTGGAATCCCGGAGGACGACCCCCGCAACGCGGCGACCATCGCCGACAATGTGGGCGACAACGTCGGGGACTGCGCTGGCATGGCCGCCGACCTGTTCGAGACCTATGCGGTGACCACGGTCGCCACCATGGTTCTGGCGGCGATCTTCTTCCGCGGCACCGAGGCGGTGTCGTCGATGACGGCGCTGCCGCTCGCCACCTGCGCGGTCTCCATCCTCACAGCGACCATCGGCACCTCCGCCGCG
>CAMFIW010000299.1 GCA_945952355.1 uncultured Phenylobacterium sp.
AGATCATGCCTAGTCTCGTGGGCTCGGAGATGTGTATAAGAGACAGGCTCTGGATGCTCCAGACCCGTGTCGGCAAGCGCACCGGCGAGGCCGCCATGCGCATCGGGGTGGCGCTCACCGACGACCCCAAGATCCGCCTCAGCCGGGCCGAGGCCGTCGAGCGGGTGCGCCCCGAGCACCTCGACCAGGTCCTGGCCGGGCTGATCACCGAATCCCATGGCGAGCCCCTTGTTGATGTTATGCACAATGCCCGGGGCCTGACCCGTTTCTTCCCGACTCCGCGGGCCCTGGCCGCGATCGACGTCGAGACCCTGCCCATGCCACGCGCCCGGGGGCGAGCCCTGACCTCGCTCGCGTCGGTCGCCGCCGCCGATCCCGAACTGTTCGGCATGCGGCGCAGCCTGGAAGAGGCGGTGGCCCAGTTGGTCGCGCTGCCGGGGATCGGCGAGTGGACGGCCCAGTACATTGCGATGCGGGCCCTGCGGGAGCCCGACGCCTTCCCGCATGCCGATATCGGCCTGATGCGGGCGTTGGAGGACGCCGACGGCCGACGGCCGACGCCCCTGGAGTTGCTGGCGCGCGCCGAGCGCTGGCGGCCCTGGCGCGCCTACGCCGCCTCGCATCTCTGGGCGCACGACGCGGCCACCGACCCGAAGATCTCCAAGGACGCCAAGAATGCCAAGAACGATCGTGTCGCCGCCTGAGGCTTCCAGGCCGGCCCGCCTGATCCTGGAACATGTGCCGACCCCGATCGGAGAGGCCCTCCTGGTTACGGACGAGACCGGCGCCCTTCGGGCCTTCGACTTCGCCGATTACGAGAGCCGGATGCGCACCCTGATGCGCCGGCACTATGGCGACATGGCGCTGGAGGCGGGCGCGACCCGGCCCGCCCTGCGCGCGGCGATCGATCGCTATTTCGCCGGCGACGCGCGGGCGATCGAGGGCCTGGCCTGGAAGACCAACGGAACCGAGTTCCAGCGTCGGGTCTGGGCCGCCCTCTGCACGATCCCGAAGGGGCAGACCCTGAGCTACAAGGGCCTAGCCGAGCGCATCGGCAAGCCGGCCGCGGTGCGGGCCGTCGGCCTGGCCAACGGGTCCAATCCGGTCGCCATAGTTGTGCCTTGTCACCGTGTGATCGGTGCGAACGGAAGCCTCACCGGTTACGGTGGCGGCCTGCCGCGAAAGGCTTGGCTCTTGCGGCATGAAGGTGCGAAGGCGGCGTGATCCGGCCGCTTCGATGATTGCGCCGACGCAACCATTGCGGGATTCCGCGCTCGTAGACGCTATCCGTTCTATTTGATCTTGCAGCGGATTTCGCGTGCGTTCGGCGCCCCAGAAGCCGATTGCAGCGAGGATTGCAACCGGGCCACATGACTGAAAATTCATGTTCGGCGATGTCGCTTCACGGCACTGCTTACGCTAAGACACCACCTGCGGAATCGTATCGGAGTCGGGAGAGTTCCGGTGCAAACCTTGACGGAAATCGTCGCAGCGGTGGTGGTCCACTCTTCCGCGGCGGCCTATTCGCACTTCGGGGTGACCCTCGATGCGCACCAGACGCCCCAGGTCCCGCCTGCGGAGCGCACCGTCGCGCGCACGGCGACGCCGCCGAAGAAACCGGCCAAGGTGATCATTCCCGCCGAAAAGCTTTCGGCGCCCGTCCAGAAGACCGCCGACTGCCCGCAGATGCGGGCGAAGATGGTCAAGGCCTGAATCCGCCGCCTCGGGCGCCCGGGGCCGCGACAATCCGTCTCCAGCGCGCATGAATCCTCGCCAGGGCGCTTTTATATCCGCTATTTCGCAGCTAATCGTCTTCGCCTGGGACGCGAGGACGGGCCGGCCCGATCTGGCGTCCGTTTCTCGGCGAGGGGGCTCGAGCTAGGCCGCGCATGAAGATCAAGAAGCGGCAATCGCCGGTCGACTTCCAACACTTGGCCGATGACGATGTCGCGCCCATGATCGTCGCGTTCAAGCGCGACGCTGCGACCGACAGCGAACTCGTCGCGCCGGAGGCGTCCATGGCCGATCCTCGGTTCGACAATCCGTACGAGCTTCACGACGCGCCCCCGCTTTCGCCCGCCCCGCCGGCCAGCAAGGTCGTGTCACGCAATCCCGGCGTTCCGGCCACCCGCGCGACGGCGCCATCCGACGCCGCGGGAACGGACGGCGCGCCGTCCGGTTGGCCGATCTATCTGGCGGCCCTGTTCGTCTCGGTCACCTGGGCGCTCGCGCCGATCGCCTTCGCCTATGGCTACCGGCAGGCGAAGTCGCCGTTCGATTTCGACCCCTTCGTGATCGCCGTCTTGGCGGCCATGGCCATCGGTCCCGCCGCCTTCGTCTGGATCGCCGCCTACATGATCCAGCAGGGCCGCAAGCTCGGGGCCGAGGCGCGCCGCGCCAAGCAACTGGCCGATGAGATGATCGGGCCCAGCGTGGCGGCCGGCATCCAGGCCACCGACGTCGTGTTGACGGTCCGCGAGGAGATCACCCGCGCCGGACGCGCCGCCGACGAGGCCCGCGACACGTTGCTGGCCCTCCGCCAGGCCTTGGCCCAGGAGAGCGAGCGGCTGATCGAGGCCGCGTCAAATTCGGCGCGCACCGCGACGGGGCTCAGCGAGACGCTCGGACGCGAACGCACCGAGCTGGCCGGTCTGGCCCAGACTCTCGACGCCCAGGCGGCTTCGGTCGCCGACACGATCAACAAGCAGGCCCGCATGGTTGGAGAGGCGGCCGACCTCGCGGAGACCCAGCTCCGGGAGGCCGAGGCGTCCCTGGCCGCCCGCGCCGCCGACCTGGCCGCCGCCGCGGGAGAGGCGAGCGACGCCGCCCGCACGGCTGGCGAGGACCTGACCCGCCACATCGCCCGTCTCGAAACCGCCGGAGTGGGGGTCTCGGATCAGGTCTCGGCTGTCGAGAAAGGCCTGACCGAGCAGCGCGCGGGCCTGGTGACCCTCGCCCATGCGCTGCGTTCGGATCATGAGTCCTTCGCCGTGCAGTCCGAGGCCCATGCGGCAAAGCTGTCCGAGTTCATCACCCAGGCGCGCCTGTCGGGCGTCGAGATGGGCGACCGGGCCGTGAAGGGCGGCGAAGCCCTTCGTCAGATGATCGCCGAGGCCGCCGAACAGTTCCGCGACCTTGCCGAGGCCGCCAAGGCGGAGCGGGACGAGTTCGGCCAGTCGACCTTGCATTCGCTCGAAGCCGTGTCGGAGGCCGCCGCCCAGGAGCGCGCCCGGCTGGAGGCCCAGACCCGCGCCGCCATCGAGGCGCTGGCGGAGGCGGCGGAGAAGACCCGCATGGCCGCCGAGCGGCATGCTACCGTGGCTCGCGATCAGGTCGACCAGCTGTCCGAGGCTGCCTTCACGGCAGGCCAGAAGGCCAACCAGGTGTTCGAGACCCGCCTTTCTGAGGCGCGGGATCTCATCGAGCGCTCCGCCGAAATGGTCGAGCAGGCCGGCGCGGCGACGGCCCGCAAGCTGGACGAAGGCGCGCTCGCCGCCCATGGCGCCCTGCAGGAGTTGGCCAAGGTGCTGGCCGACATCGAGGCGCGCGCCGCGCGTCTTCCCGCCGCCGCGCGCGGCCAGGCCGCACAGGTCCGCCAGGCGGCCGCCGACAGCATGGGCGACCTGATGGAGCAGGCGCGCCGCACGGCCGAGGAGACCCAGGCCATCGACGCCGAGTTCCAGGAGCGCGTGCGCCGCAACTACGAAATGCTCAGCGAGGCCGTGCGGCTGATGGGCACGGTGGCTGGCGGCGTCGGCGCCATGGCGCCGCCCGTGCGCGAGCGTCCCGCGCCGCCACCGCTTCGCGTGCGGACCCCGCGCCCCGTCCCACCGTCCGTCACCGAGATTCTGGCCGGCGACGATGATGGCGACGAGGCCCTGGAACTGACCCAACCCGCGCCGGAGGCTCCGCAGCCCACCGCCGTCGAGCCGCCTCGCACCCGGCTGCGTCTGACGCCGACCGCCACCGACGAAGAGTTCTCCCAGGTGTTCGAGCAGGCGTCCGGCCGGGCGCCCGAACCTGCGCCGGCCAAGTCCGATAGCGAGGAATGGACCTGGAAGGAACTGCTCACATCCCTTGACGACGACGAGCCGGGCGAGGCCGGCGTCGGTGCGGCCGAGGATATGTCGCTCGAGGAACTGCTTGCCGGCGAGATCGCCAAGCTCGGCATCGATCCGGCCGCCCTGCTGCCTCGCAGCCGCATCGACGACATCGCCGCCGCCATCGAGGCCGACGAGGCGGACATGGCGCGCGAGAACGTGCGACGTCTGGCGCCGGCCGCGACGCGGCGTCTGGTGCGAAAGCTGTCGACCGATCCGGTGCTGAAGCGGCGCGCCATGACCTATCTGTCGCGCTACCAGGCGCTTCTCACCGAGGCGATGGAGCGGGATGACTATTCGACCCCCGGCCTGCTGCAGTCGGACGCGGGGCGGATCTACCTGCTGCTCGAAGCGGCGGCCGGCGACCTGGTTTGATCCGCAACTTCAGGGTCTTCGACGAGCATTGGCCGACCGCCGGTGCGTTCGTGATCGCGCGCGGGGCCAAGACTGAAGCCCATGTGCTGATGGTCGAGGTCGAGCAGGCCGGCACGGTCGGTCGCGGCGAGTCCATGCCCTATCCGCGTTTCGGCGAGACCATGACGCAGTCCATGGCGTTGGCGGAAAGTGCGCGCCCGGCCGTGGAGGCGGGCATTTCGCGCGGTGATCTCCAGGGCGTGATGCTGGCGGGCGCGGCGCGCAACGCCATCGATTGCGCCCTTTGGGACTTGGAGGC
>CAMFIW010000300.1 GCA_945952355.1 uncultured Phenylobacterium sp.
CTACACACTGCATATCGTCGGCAGCGTCAGATGTGTATAAGAGACAGGACCCAGATCGTTCGCCGGCGTGTTGACCATGTCGCGGGCGAGCGCGCAGGCATGGGCCACGTGGCGCACCTCCGCCACGTCGACGCCTTCGGCCACCAGCCGCGGCCGCTCGGCGGCGCGGGGCTTGTAGCGGTCGAACCTGTAGCTGCCGAGCGCGAAGGCCAGCGCGATCTGGTCGAAGGCGATCGCAGCCGGCGCCGTCGCGATGCGATAGTCGCCGGCCGGCAACTTGGCCGGCAAGGCGCGGAAAGCCATCGCGTCCAGCGCCTCCGCCGAGCCGAGCCCGAACAGCACCTGATCGATCGACCCGTCGGGTCCCGGGACCACCAGGACCTGCCCTGATTTGGCCTTGAACTCGGAGAGCGCGGCGAAGCCCTTCACGAAGGCCGGCGCGGCGTCGAGCAGGCCGGCCAGTTCTCCCTCGATCGCGGCGTGGACGGGGATCGCGGTCTTGTCGGAGGCCTCGAGGATCACTTCGGTCATGGGGCCTCCAAAAATTATGCTTAACGCTTCCTTTAAGCGCGCCGGCGAGGATGGGCGAACATCGTCAGCCGGATGGATTCCATGTGTCGCATGTCGGCCCTCGCCGCAACCGCCCTCAGCCTTTCGCTCGGCCTCGCCCTGACCGGGCCGGCGCAGGCGGGCCTGTTCGGCAAGTCCAAGCCCGACGCCGCCACGCCGACGGCGGCCGCCTCCGCGACCACCCCGGCCGCGCCCCGCAAGGCCAGCGCCGAACAGCGGGCCATGGCCGATCGTCTCGATCCCCTGGCCCGCGCCGCCTTCTGGTCGCGGGAGCTCGACGCCGACGGGCGCGACCTGGAAGCCGGGATCAAGCTGTCCCAGGCCCTCCGCGCCATGGGCAAGTTCGAAGAGGCCCTGGAAGCCGCCCAGCGCGTGCTCGTGGCCCAGCCCACCAATGTCGAGGGCCTGCTTGAGATGGCCCGCGCACAGATCGGTCGCGGCCAGGGCTTCTACGCCATCGATCCGGCCCGCCAGGCTCAGCAGCTCGCGCCGAAGGACTGGCGTGCGCCGTCCTTGCTCGCTGTGGCCTACGAACAGGCGCAGCGCGACGACGAGGCCCTGGCCGCACACCGGCAGGCCCTGGCCCTGGCGCCGGAGAACCCCGCCGCGCTCTGCAATCTCGCCCTGTTCTACGCGACGCACGGCGACGCCGCCCAGGCGGAGAGCCTGCTTCGCAAAGCGGTGTCCAAGCCGGACGCCACCATCACCATGCGCCAGAACCTGGCCCTGGTGGTCGGCCTTCAGGGTCGCTTCGACGAGGCCGAGCGCATCGCCCGCCAGGACCTGCCGCCCGAGGCCGTCGCCAACAACATGGCATACCTGCGCGCGGCGGCCGGTCCAGGCGGCGCGCCCGGCCGCTCCTGGGACGCCCTGCGCGCCACGCCCTGATCCGGGCGCTGCTCGCAGCCCTACTTGCTGCCCATCATGTCCTGAACCTTGATGATCGCCGGGCCCAGGATGACGATGAACAGCACGGGGAGGAAGAACACGATCATCGGCACGGTCAGCTTGGCCGGAAGCTGGGCGGCCTTCTTTTCCGCCGCCGCCACCCGCATTTCGCGATTTTCCTTGGCCATGACGCGCAGCGCCGCCCCCAACGGCGTGCCGTAGCGCTCGGCCTGGATCATGGCCACGGTGACCGACTTGATGCCGGGGTGGTTGGTCCGCTTGGCCAGACCCTCATAGGCCATCCGCCGCTCCGGCAGATAGGACAGCTCGGCCGTGAGCAGGGTGAGTTCCTCGGCCAGTTCGATCGAGGCGCCGCCGATCTCCTGGCTCACCTTCTGGATCGCCGCCTCGATGGACATGCCGCTCTCGACGCAGATCAGCAGCAGGTCGAGCGTGTCGGGGAAGGCGCCGACGATGGACTCGCGCCGCTTCGAAGCGACGTTGGAGATATAGACGTTGGGCGCGTAGTAGCCGAGCGTCAGTCCGCCGACGGAGAAGGCGAGCTTCGACATGGTGGGCAGGCCGAAGCCGTTGATCACGAAGAGGTAGAAGGCCGTCGCCGCCGCGAAGACGAACGGCAGAACGAAACGGAAGAAGTAGAAGGTCGTCACCGGACGCGGCCCGCGGAAGCCCGCCTGGGCGAGCTTTTCGACCACCTTCGGATCTTCGAGCAGGCGCGAGAGCTGCAGCCGCTCGACCACCTTTTTGTAGAGCCCTTCGTCGGTCTGGCGCAGGCCGCCCTGGCCCTGGTTCTTCGTGGCCAAGGCCTCGCGCGACTTGCGCCGCAACTCCTCGCGCCTCGTGGAGACCGACTTCAGGCGGGTCTCCAGGCTGGAGCGATTGAACATCGGGGTGATGATGCTCATCAGAGTGGCGAAGCAGGCCAGCGCCACGACGATCGTGATCACGTTGGTCGGGCTGGCGATCTCCGCGACGGTCATCGGCCTGGCCCTAGATCTTGAAGTTGATCATCTTGCGCATCACGAAGATGCCGAACGCCATCATCGCCCCACCGATCATCAGCATGATGTGGCCGCGCGGATCGGTGAACATCGGCGCCATGTAGGCCGGACTCGTGAAGCTGATCAGGGCGACCACGCCCGGCGGCAGCGAGCCGATGATGAAGGCCGAGGCCACGGCTTCGCCTGACAGCGCCTTGATCTTCTCGCGCATCAGCTTTCGCGCCCGGATCACGGTCGAAAGGTTGCCGAGCGCCTCGGCGAGGTTGCCCCCGGTCTTGGACTGGATGGCCAGCACGATCGCGAAGAACCGGACCTCGGAGGTCGGCATCCGCTCGTACATTCGCTCCAGCGCCTGCTCCATGCCGGCGCCCATGCCGAGCGCCTCGACCAGCCGCTTGAACTCGCCTGCCAGGGGTTCGGGCGCCTCCATGCCGATGATCCGCAGGCTGTCGTTGACGGGCATGCCCGACTTGATGCCGCGAACCACGATGTCCATGGCGTCGGGGAAGGACTCGGTGAACTTCTTCGTGCGCCGCTTGCCGAGGAAGCCCAGCACCCAGCGCGGCAGCCCGAAGCCCGCGGCGAAGCCGACGCCGAGGGCGATCAGCGGCGCCTGCCGCAACATGATCGCAACGACGAAGGCCAAGACCCCGACCACCGCGCTGCTGATCCAGAACGCGCGCAGATCGTCGGGTAGACCGGCCTGCAGCATCTTGGCCGAGATGCTGAGCGTCGCCTTCTTCGCCTGACGGTCCTGCTCGCGCAGGGTCTTGAGGATCTGGCGGCGCCGGTTGTCCTGGTTGGAGGCCTGCGCCTTGCGGCTCTTGGTCTCGCGCGTCTCTCGCCCGACGATGGTCTGGGCCCGCTTGACGGTGCGGGCCGATCCGCCGTCGCCGCCGGTGACCGCCAGGCCCAGGCCAGCGACGGCCACGAATCCGAGGACCGCGGCGATCAGCGTGATGAGGGTCGGGTCCAAGCGACTACTCCGCCGCGTCCAAGGCTTCGGCCAGTTCGCGCTCCAGTCCGTAGTAGCGGGCGCGATCCCAGAAGCGCGGGCGGGCGATGCCGGTGGAGCGGTGGCGGCCGACCACGTTGCCCTCGGCGTCCTCGCCGGTGATTTCGTAGACGAACAGGTCCTGGGTGATGATCACGTCGCCTTCCAGGCCCACCACCTCGGTCACGTGAGTTATCCGGCGCGAGCCGTCGCGCAGGCGGGCGGCCTGGATGATCACGTCGACCGAACCGACGATCATCTCGCGGATGGTCTTCGAGGGCAGGCCGTAGCCGCCCATGGTGATCATCGATTCCAGGCGGCTGATGGCTTCGCGCGGGCTGTTGGCGTGCAGGGTGCCCATCGAGCCGTCGTGGCCGGTGTTCATGGCCTGCAGCAGATCGAACGCCTCGGGACCGCGCACTTCGCCGACGATGATTCGCTCGGGACGCATCCGCAGACAGTTCTTGACCAGGTCGCGCATGGTGATCTGCCCCTGGCCTTCCAGGTTCGGCGGCCGCGTCTCCAGGCGCACCACGTGCGGCTGCTGAAGCTGCAGTTCCGCCGCGTCCTCGCAGGTGATCACCCGCTCGGTCGGATCGATGAAGGCGGTCAGGGTATTGAGCAGGGTCGTCTTCCCCGAACCCGTACCGCCGGAGATGATGGTGTTGCAGCGGCAAGCGCCGATCACGCCGAGGACGCGCGCGCCCTCGGGACTGATGGAGTTGTACTCCACCAGGTTCTTCATGGTCAGCTTGTCCTTCTTGAACTTCCGGATGGTGAGCGTGGGCCCGTCCAGCGCCAGCGGCGGGGCGATCACGTTCACGCGGGAGCCGTCGGGCAGACGCGCGTCGCAGATCGGCGAGCTTTCGTCGACCCGGCGGCCGACCTGGCTGACGATCCGCTGGCAGATGTTCATCAGCTGGCCGTTGTCGCGGAAGCGCACATTGGTCAGCTGGACCTTGCCGCCCACTTCGATGAACACGCGGGCCGCGCCATTGACCATCACGTCGGCGATGTCGTCGCGGGCCAGCAGGGGCTCCAGCGGGCCGTAGCCCAGCACATCGTTGATGATGTCCTGGACCAGGTGGTCCTGCTCGGACACGGACATCGAGACGTTCTTGATCGCCACCAGCTCGGCGACGATGTCCTTGATCTCCTCGCCGGCCTGCTTGGTGTCGAGCTGGGCGAGCTGCGCCAGATCGATGGTGTTGATCAGCGCGTTGAAGATCGTGGTCTTGGTGGCGTGATAGTAGTCCGACTGTTCGCGGACGACCTGGGTCGGGCCCTGGGC
>CAMFIW010000301.1 GCA_945952355.1 uncultured Phenylobacterium sp.
GTCCGCTTCTCCCCCATCGAGCTTCTGCGCCCCGAAGGCTGGTCGCTGATGAACGCCCGCGATCGCCGGGATCCAGAGGCCTAGGCTAACGGTTCGCCCCCAGCTGGAGGGCCAACATCCCCAGCCACTGCCGCCGATCGCATCGACCCGCCTTGGCCGCAGGGCTAAAATGGCGTCGTGACCGAGTCCTTTGAGCCAGACGCATGACGCGCCAGCTTCGCCTGAACCTCAGGCGACAGGTCTCCTACGCACGTGCGGACTTCGTCGCCGGCCCTTCCAACGCCCACGCCACGGCGGCGCTGGACGCGTGGCCCGGATGGCATGGCGGGCTGCTGACCCTGGTCGGGCCCGAGGGTTCGGGCAAGACCCACCTCTCGCGCATCTGTGCCAACCGCGCCAAGGCTGTGATCCTCGAGCGCGACAGCCTCGACGCCGCCCAGGCCGTGGGCCGGCCGGCCCTGTTGGAGGACGTCGACCAGGGCGTCGACGCCGAAGCGCTGTTCCACCTGATCAACATGGCGGCGCACGAGGGAGGTGGCTTGCTGCTCACAGCGCGGACACCGCCCGTCGCCTGGCCGGCCGAACTCCCGGACCTGCGCTCGCGCCTCAACGCCATGCCCGTGGCCGAGATCGGAGAGCCGGACGACGAGGTTTTGGAGGGCGTCTTGCGCAAGTTCTTCCGCGAGCGCTCGATCCGACCGCCGAAGGAGGTCTTCCCCTACCTCCTGCGGCGCATGGAGCGTTCGATCCCCGCCGCCCGCGAGATCGTCAAGCGGCTGGACGAGGCGGCGGACGATGAGCAAAGGCCCATCTCTCGGGCGCTGGCGCGCCAGATCCTCGAGGGCGATGCGGACAATCTTGACCTTTTCGAGGGATAGTCGCCGGCTGTCACAGGGTTTCCACAACTCTGCGCCTAGAATAGCGGGCCCCGTCCCGTCTGGAGCGTCTTAGCAATGACCGTCGCCGCGTCCGTCGATACCAAAGCCGTCGAAATCTCGACGCCGCCCCTGACGCTGGACGCTGCGCTGATCAAGGACCCGGGCCGCTTCTTCAATCGCGAGCTGTCGTGGCTGGCCTTCAATGAGCGCGTGCTGGGCGAGAGCAAGAACGGCCGTCATCCGCTCTTGGAACGCCTGCGCTTCCTGTCGATCTCGGCCAACAACCTGGACGAATTCTACATGGTCCGCGTGGCCGGACTGAAGGCGCAGGTCCGCGAGGGCGTGCGCACGGTCAGCCAGGACGGCCTGACGCCGCACGAGCAGTTGGAGCGCGTCAACGCCGACGCCGCCGAGCTGATGTCCCACCAGCAGACTCGCTGGCGCGAACTCTCCCAGGAGCTGGCCGACGAAGGCTTGCGGGTCGTCACGACCGACCACGTCACCCCGACCGAGCGCCTGGCGCTGGAAGAGACCTTCCTGTCGCGGGTGTTCCCGGTGCTGACGCCGCTCGCCATCGACCCCGCCCATCCTTTCCCGTTCATCCCGAACCTCGCCTTCTCGCTGGTGCTCAAGCTGAAGCGGGTGGCCGACAACCGCCTGCTCTACGCCTTGGTGCCGATCCCGGCGCAAGTGGCGCGCTTCTGGGAGATTCCGGCCGCCGGCCGGCGCAAGAAGGAGCGCCGCTTCATCGCGCTGGAAGGCCTCGTCGCCCTGTTCATCGACAAGCTGTTCCCCGGCTGCGAGGTCGAGGGCCTCGGCGTGTTCCGCCTGATCCGCGACTCGGACGTGGAGATCGAGGAGGAGGCCGAAGACCTGGTCCGCGAGTTCGAAGCGCGCCTGAAACAGCGCCGTCTGGGCTCGGTCGTCCGCGTCGAGATCGAGACCGTCATGCCGCGCGAGTTGCAGGACTTCATCTCGGACAACCTGCACGCCCAGGCCGAGGACATCATCCTGGTCGACGGCCTGCTGAGCCTCGACGAGCTCTCCCAGTTGATTCCCGCCGATCGCGCCGACTTGAAGTTCAAGGCCTTCGAGCCCCGTTTCCCCGAACGTATCCGCGACCATGCTGGCGACTGCTTCGCCGCCATCCGCGAGAAGGATATCCTGGTCCACCACCCATTCGAGAGCTTCGACGTGGTGGTCCAGTTCTTGCGCCAGGCCGCTCGCGACCCGAACGTGCTGGCGATCAAGCAGACCCTCTACCGGACCTCCAAGGACAGCCCGATCATCGCCGCCCTGATCGAGGCGGCGGACAACGGCAAGAACGTCACCGCGCTCATCGAGATCAAGGCCCGCTTCGACGAGGAAGCGAACCTGAAATGGGCGCGCGATCTGGAGCGCGCCGGGGTCCACGTCGTCTTCGGCTTCGTAGAGTACAAGACTCACGCCAAGCTCTCGATGGTGGTCCGTCGCGAGGGCGATGCGCTGCGCACCTACTGCCACTTCGGCACCGGCAACTATCACCCGCAGACGGCGCGCATCTATACCGACCTGTCGCTGTTCACGACCGACCCCGCGCTTGGTCGCGACTCAGCCCGGCTGTTCAACTACATCACCGGCTATGCCCGTCCCGACCGCTTGGAGAAGCTCTCCTTTTCGCCAGTGACCATGAAGCCGGACCTGCTCAGCCTGATCGCCCACGAGGCCGACAACGCCCGCGCTGGCAAGCCGGCCGGCATCTGGGCCAAGCTGAACGCCCTGGTCGACCCCGAGGTCATCGACGCCCTCTATGCCGCCAGCCAGGCCGGCGTCCCGATCGAGCTGGTGATCCGCGGCATCTGCTGTCTGCGCCCCGGGGTGCCCGGCCTGTCGGAGAACATCCAGGTCAAGTCGATCGTCGGGCGGTTCCTGGAACACGCCCGCATCGTCGCCTTCGCCAATGGCGCGCCCATGCCGTCGGCCGAATCCCGCGTGTTCATCTCCTCGGCCGACTGGATGCCGCGCAACCTCGACCGCCGCGTCGAATGCCTGACGCCGGTCGAGAATCCGACGGTCCACCAGCAGGTCCTGCAGCAGATCATGGTCGCCAACCTTAAGGACGAAGCGCAAAGCTGGACGCTCGACGCCCAGGGCCGCTATACCCGGGACCCGTCATGGGCCCACCCGGACGCCTTCTCCGCGCACGAGTACTTCATGACCAATCCCAGCCTGTCGGGCCGGGGGCAGAAGGTGAAGGACATGCCGCGCGCGATCGATCATGTGGCCTCGCGCGGATAGCACCCCGGCGGGCATATCCGCGCACCATGTCCCCTCTGCCGGTCCCCAGGAGGGCGGCCGGCAAGCGGCCGTCTCCAACTCCGTCCGCCTGGTGATCTACCGGCTGGAAGGCCGCTCGATCTGGACCCTCTTCAACGAGAAGGCGCTGGCCGGGCTCGGCCGGGACCTGCCCGCGACAGGACGGCTGTCCCGCCAGGGCGTCGCCACCGCGCTCGCCGCCCTGCGCCGCTTCCGCTCTGTGCTGGAGGGCTGGAGCGCGCACGACACTTCCGTCGTCGCCACCGCCGCCGTGCGTGAGGCCCGCGACGGCAAGGACTTCCTGGCGGCGGTGCGTGACCAGGCCGGCCTGGACGTCCGCGTTCTCTCCGGAGAGGAAGAAGCCCGCTACGCCGCGCTCGGCGTCATCGCCGGCCAGCCCGACGCCCAGGGCGTGGTGGGCGATTTGGGCGGGTCGAGCCTCGAACTCATCCGCCTTGCAGACGCCCGCGACGGAATCACCCTACCGCTCGGCCCCTTCGCGCTTGGCGCGCCGAAGCCCATCGACATCGCCGCGGTCCGCCGCTCGGCCGACACCGCGCTCAGGACAGCCGGCGAGCGGTTCGCGGCCCGGGAGTTCCACGCCGTCGGCGGAGCCTGGCGCAACCTCGGCCTGCTTCATATGGCCATGGCCGACTATCCTCTGCACGTCGCCCACCAGTACGAGATGAGCCGCGCCGACGCCGTCGATGTCGCCCGCTTCGTCGCCCGCCAGTCCCGCGGCTCGCTGGAGAGCATCGAAGGCCTGTCCAAGAAGCGCTTCGACACCCTGCCCTACGCCGCTGTCGTGCTGGAGGCCCTGATCGAACGCCTCGGCGTCGAACGCGTGGTGGTGTCGGCGTTCGGTCTGCGCGAGGGCCTGCTCTACGAAAGCATGACCCCGGCGGAGCGCACACGCGATCCCTTGATCGAGGGCTGCGAGGCGCTCACCGCCACCCGGGGACTTTCGTCCGACCTTGGCCTGGCCCTGGAGGAATGGCTCACCCCGACCTTCTCGCGCCTGGAGCCGGTGTTCGAGGGGCGCGAGCCGACCCTCATCGCGGCCGCCTGCCGCCTGGCCGATCTCGGCGCGCGGCTCCATCCGGACCATCGCGCCGACCTCGCCTTCGCCCAGGTGCTCCGCGCGCCCATCGCCGGGATGAACCACGCCGAGCGCGCCTTCCTGGCCAGCGCCGCCTTCGCCCGTCACACGTCGGCGCCCACGCCCCCGGAAGCTGACATCGTGGCGCGGGTGCTGAGCACGGAACGCCGCCAGCGGGCCCGCGCCCTCGGCGCCGCTGTCCGGCTTGGCTGCGATCTCGCCGGCCGCAATCCGGCCCTGTTGCGCCACGCGCGCCTGACGACAGATGGCGAGCGGCTCTCGCTCTCCGCCGATCCGGCCTGGGGCGACATGTTGCTGGGCGAGCAGACACCCAAGCGCGCCGCCACCCTGGCCCAAGCCCTGAAACTCAAGCTCGAAATGGGCTGACCGGAGACCGACCATGCAAGCCTTGATGTCCGCCGCCGCCTACGAGCGGCCGAAGGATCGCATCGCGCCGTTCGCTGGCGATCTGGAGATCGTCACCATCACCG
>CAMFIW010000302.1 GCA_945952355.1 uncultured Phenylobacterium sp.
GAGGGAGGAAGCATTGGTCATCATGCGCCAGATGCGTCGCCTCGCGCGCGGGCGTCAAGGCGCCCCGAGGGAACCTCGACGGGCCGCTTGCGCCCCTGCTATTCTTGTGTATACGCTGTAAAAATTAGAACCCCATCGATAGGATCCGACATGGCCCTGCCTCCCGTTCTCGCCGAGCGTCTGCGTATCCCCGTCATCGGCTCGCCGCTGTTCATCATCTCCGGCCCCGAACTCGTGATCGCCCAGTGCAAGGCCGGGATCGTCGGCTCCTTCCCGGCGCTGAACGCGCGGCCCGCGAGCCAGCTCGACGAGTGGCTGGCCCAGATCACCGAGGAACTGGCCGACTGGGACCGCAAGAATCCGGACCGCCTGTCGGCGCCGTTCGCCATGAACCAGATCGTCCACAAGACCAACGACCGGCTCGAGCACGACGTCGAGATGGCCGTGAAGTACAAGGTGCCGATCACCATCACCTCGCTGGGCGCCCGCGAGGACGTGAACAAGGCGATCCACTCCTATGGCGGTGTGGTGCTGCACGACATCATCAACAACAAGTTCGCCCAGAAGGCGGTCGAGAAGGGCGCGGATGGCCTTATCCCGGTCGCGGCCGGCGCCGGCGGCCACGCGGGCGGTCTGTCGCCCTTCGCCTTGATCCAGGAACTGCGGGAATGGTTCGACGGGCCGATCGCGCTGTCGGGCGCCATCGCCAACGGCCGCGCGGTGCTGGGCGCCCAGGCCATGGGCGCGGACCTGGCCTATATCGGCTCGGCCTTCATCGCGACGAAGGAAGCCAATGCGGTGCCGGGCTACAAGGACATGATCGTCGCCTCCAGTGGCGAGGACATCGTCTATTCGAACCTGTTCACCGGCGTGCACGGCAACTACCTGCGACCGTCCATCGAGGCGGCCGGCCTCGACCCGGACAACCTGCCGACGGCGGACCCGTCGAAGATGAACTTCGGCTCGGGCGGCAACACCAAGGCCAAGGCTTGGAAGGACATCTGGGGCTGCGGCCAGGGCATCGGCGCGGTGAAGCACATCCCGTCTGCCGGCGAGATGATCGACCGGCTGGCGGCGGAGTACGAAGCGGCTAAGGCGGAACTGGCCGCGAAGACCTCGCTCACCTCCGGCCGCGTGCTGATGGCGGCGGAATAGCCTCTGGCGATTGGAAATGACGAGCGCCGCCGGAGCGATCCGGCGGCGCTTTTCGTTGCGGCCTAGCTGACGCTCAGCCCCTTCATCCCGCCTTCGTCGCGCCAGGCCTTGGCGAGGGCGAAGAAGGCCTGGGAACCGGGGCCGTAAAGGCCATCGAACAGGCCCTCGCCCGCCGCCGCGCGCCCCTCGCCATTGTAGTAGCCCGGCGTGCAGTCCTGGCGGAACTGGATGTTGTTCAAGGCGTTGGCGCGGATCGTCTCGACCCAGTCCGTCTCGCCTTGCGCCGTGGGCTCCACGAGACTCGCCTGCTTCAGGCGGGCGTTGCGCACCACGTCGGCGACATGGTGGGCCTGTTCGTCCAGCATGTGCGGGAAGTTCGGGGTGAGGGTGTTCTGGGTGACGCCCAGGTGGAAGCAATTCGGGAAGCCGTGGCTGTAGAAGCCATGCAGGGTCTTCATCCCCGAGCCCCAGTGGTCGGTCAGAGTGGCGCCGTCGCGGCCGGTGATCTCGAAGCCGGCGCGGCGCGTATAGGCCGTGCCGACCTCGAAGCCGGTGGCGAAGATGATGCAGTCGACCTCGTATTCGACGCCGTCGACCACCAGCCCGGTCTCGGTGACCCGCTCCACGCCCTGGCCCATCGTGTCGACCAGTGTGACGTTCGGGCGGTTGAAGGTGGGCAGGTAGTCGTCGTTGAAGGTGGGCCGCTTGCAGAACTGTCGATACCACGGTTTCAGCGCCTCGGCCGTCGCGCGGTCCTGAACCACCGAATCCACGCGGGCGCGGATCTGGTTCATCTTCTTGAAGTCGGCGAGCTCCATCTCGCGGCCGAGCTCTTCGGGCGTCAGGCCGCTGCCGGCCCGGCTCGCCACCGAGGCGGCCAGGTTGCGGATGATGTCGGTCCAGCCGTCGGAGACCAGGTCCTCGTCCTGCATGCCGCCGCTGACCAGGATGTTGAAGTTCTCCATGCGCCGCTTCTGCCAGCCGGGCGTCAGCGTTTTCACCCAATCCGGATCGGTGGGCTTGTTGCCGCGCAGATCGACTGAGGAGGGGGTGCGCTGGAAGACGTAGAGATGCTGGGCGTGGCGGCCGAGATGGGGCACGCACTGGATGGCCGTGGCCCCGGTGCCGATGATCGCCACTCTCTTGTCGGCCAACTTGGTCAGGTCGCCTTCGGAGGAGCCGCCCGTATAGTCGTAGTCCCAGCGGCTGGTATGGAAGCTGTGACCCTTGAAGCTCTCGATGCCGGGGATGCCTGGCAGCTTCGGCCGGTTCAGCGGGCCATTGGACATGACCACGAAGCGGGCGCGCAGCGTGTCGCCGCGGCTGGTCGAGACCTGCCAGCGCTTCTGCTCCTCCAGCCAGCGCATGTCCTTGATCTCGGTCTGGAACAGGGCTGAGCGATAGAGGTCGAAGGTCTCGCCGATCCGGCGGGAGTGCTCGCGTATCTCCTTGGCGTAGCTGTATTTTTCCTTCGGGATGTAGCCGGTCTCCTCCAGGAGCGGGAGGTAGATGTAGCTTTCGATATCGCACTGGGCGCCGGGATAGCGGTTCCAGTACCAGGTGCCGCCGAAATCGCCGCCGCGCTCGATGACGCGCAGGTCGGTGACGCCCGCCTCGCGAAGGCGGGCCGCCGCGAGGAGGCCGCCGAAGCCGCCCCCGACCACCAGGACGTCGAGCTCCTCGTCGAGCGCCTCGCGCGTGAAGCCCGGCTCCACATAGGGGTCGTCGATATAGTGGCGGAAGTCGCCGGCCATCTCGACGTACTGGCCGTTGGCGTCGTCGCGCAGGCGGCGGTCGCGTTCCTGGCGGTAGCGCTCGCGCAGGGCGTCCGGATCGAAGTCGAGCGCGCTGGCGGGCGGCGGCGTGTCCAGGCTCATGACGGCCTCCTTCTCGTTTCCTCGGACGCGAGTGAACGCCCGGTCGCCCGGCCGCACAAGGCTGACGGCAGGGAAGGGCGTCCGAAAGGGGCTTGCGCTTCGAGGTGTTATAGTTGAGTATAACACCACACCGGCGATGAAGATCAGCATCGCCGGTGGCCCGCCGCGGGGGCGCGGGGGTATTCGGAACGGACGATGGATCCAGAGTGGAACGACAGCCAGCCGATCTACCGTCAGATCCGCGATCGGGTGGTCGCGATGATCCTCGACGGCGTCCTGAAGGACGGCGATCCCTTGCCGTCCGTGCGCAATGTCGCGACCGAGAGCCGGGTCAATCCGCTGACCGTGCTGAAGGCCTATCAGCAACTGGAGACCGATGGGCTGATCGAGAAGCGGCGCGGGCTCGGCATGTTCGTCCATCCCGGCGCACGGGGCCTGCTGCTGACCGGCGAGCGCGAGAAGTTCCTGGCCGAGCGTTGGCCGGAGATCGCGGCGACCATTCAGCGGCTGGGCCTCGCCGATCAGCTGCTGATCAAGCCGCCCGGCGAAGGGGAGGGCTGAGCCGATGACCGCGATCGAAGCCCGCGGCCTGCGCAAGGCCTACAAGACCGCCGTCGCCCTCGATGGCGTCGACCTGAGCGTCGGAGAGGGGCGCATCCTGGGCCTGATCGGCCCGAACGGCGCGGGCAAGAGCACCGCCCTACAGGCGATCCTCGGGCTCACGCCCTATCAGGGCAGCCTGCGGGTGCTCGGTCGCGATCCCTGGGCCGAGCGCGACCGCTTGATGTCCGAGGTGTGCTTCATCGCCGACGTGGCGGTGATGCCGCGCTGGCTGGGGGTCACCGAGGCGCTCGACTACATGGCCGGCGTCCATCCCCGGTTCGATCGCGCCAAGGCCGAAGCCTTCCTGGCGCGCACCACGATCCAGCCGAAGAGCCGGGTGCGGGAACTGTCCAAGGGCATGGTGGCGCAGCTGCACCTGGCGCTGGTGATGGCGGTCGATGCGCGGCTGCTGGTGCTGGACGAGCCGACGCTCGGCCTCGACCTGCTGTATCGCAAGTCGTTCTACGACAGCCTGCTCAACGACTATTTCGACCATAGCCGCACCATCGTGGTCTCGACCCATGAGGTGGACGAGATCCAGCACATCCTGACCGACGTGGCCTTCATCGACCGGGGACGGATCGTGCTCTCCGCCACCATGGAGGCAGTCGAGGCGCGGTATCTCGAACTGCTGGTAGGGCCGGAGCATCTGGCCGCAGCCCAGGCGCTGGGTCCGATCGGCGAGCGGCCGCGGTTCGGCAAGAGCCTGCTGATCTTCGACGGCGTCGATCGCGACAAGCTCACGCCTCTGGGCGAGGTCCGCACGCCGGGTCTCGCCGACCTGTTTCTCGCGACCATGGGAGCGCCCGCATGAGCGCCGAGCCCATGACCTCGACCCCGACGTCCGTCGCCAAGACCCGGCCGTTCTACTGGTCGGTGCGGCGTGAACTCTGGGAGAACCGCGCCGTTTGGCTGGCGCCCGTGGCCGTGGCCGTGGTGACCCTGCTCGGCTTCCTGATCAGCAGCTTCCGGCTGCCGCATACCGTGCGCATGGCCGCCGAGGCCCAGGCGCTGCTCGCGACCCATCCGGTCGATCCGAAGGTGGTCAAGGCGGCCACCCGCGCCCTGCACGGCGCCGAGATCCCCTACGACATGGCTGTCTCTTATACACATCTCCGAGCCCAC
>CAMFIW010000303.1 GCA_945952355.1 uncultured Phenylobacterium sp.
GGCTGTTGGATCCATGGTGGGGATGTCGGAGCAGCGTGGTTTCCAGGAGACCCTTTGCAGTCATGGGCGGCGCAAAATTCCTGATGCGCCGCCACGAAGAGCCACATGCGCGTCTCGGCCGAGGCGGCTTCGGCCTGACGGCGGATAGCACCGGCGGCATTCCGGACAGCCTTGGCCCCTGAGCTGCTCTCGAAATTCAGCGCGGTCTGCAGGTCCTGTCGCGTCAAGCTGGCGGCCTCGAGCTGCGCCTGAAATTCGAATACCTCGGCACGCACCTTCATCTGGGCGGCGCGGATGTCCGCCATCACCTCTTCCCGCATCGCGGGGTCGACGCCCGACCCGGTCGCCTTGATCAACTGCTTGTTCGACTGTTGAAACGCGCCGTCGAGCCATTCGTTCGAGATGGAATTGGCCACCCGTTGGCGAGCCAGCGGCAGCAACTCGGGCGACGGTGGCTGCGTCAGGACGGGAAAGTCGCTCTTCAGTTGCGGCAGGCGGAAGGCCAGCGGGAACCGCGCAGTGCCGTCGCGGCCTTTGCCGCTAGGCGTGCGGTCCGGCCGCACGCGGAACAGGGGGGCGAGGCCGAGTGCGGCTGTCTCGAACCCCAGGTCCTTCGGGCCCTTGAACTCGACAATGCGGCAGTCGCGGAGCACGCCCAGACGATCCACATCGCACTGCATGGTGATCGAGGCCTCGAGACCCAACGCCATGGCGAGGGGGGGATAGGCCGCCGCGACGGCGTCGCCGCTGGGCTTGAATTCCCAATCCGCCTTGTTGGGGTTCACGACGTTGCGAACCGGCGCGGCCGTCGACGCGATGGGCCAGGTGAGCGCCAGCGCGACGACACAACTCAGTATGCGCATGAGCCCCCCAGCACGCGTAGACCGGGAATCTAGCTGGAGCGCTGGGCGCTGGCTAGGTGTCGCCACCAAGGAGGTTGTTCACCCTGGCCTAGGGTCGGGGCCTTCGCCATCATCTGCGAAACCCGCTAAACACCCGCCGTGCGCACGGCCCTGACCCACCTGACTCTCACGGACTTCCGTTCCTATGGCCGCGCCGAGATCGCGCTGTCGGGCGCGCCGGTGTTCCTGGTCGGGCCGAACGGTGCAGGGAAGACCAACCTCCTGGAGGCGGTGAGCCTGCTGACGCCTGGCCGGGGGCTGCGCAACGCAGCGCTGGCCGAGGTCGGTCGCCGGCTGCCGGGCGAGGGCCAGGGGCGCGCCTGGGCGGTGGCGGCGGTCGTCGAGCAGGACGGCGAGCCGGTGCGGCTCGGCACCGGTCTGGAAAGCCCCGGCTCGGCGCGGCGGACGGTGCGGCTGGAGGGCGAGCCGGTTCCGCCCGGCCGCTTGGCCGACCTCCAGCGCCAGGTCTGGCTGACTCCCGCCCAGGACCGCCTGTTCCTGGAGGGCGCGGGCGATCGTCGCCGCTTCTTCGACCGCCTGGTCTTCGCCGCGCTGCCCACCCATGCCGCCCATGCCAGCGCCTATGAGAAGGCCCAGCGCGAACGCATGCGCCTGCTGACCGACGGTCCCGCCGACGCGGCCTGGCTGTCGGCCCTGGAAGCGCGGCTGGCCGAGTCCGGCGCCCTGATGGCCGAGGCCCGCGCGCGGACGCTGGCGGCGCTGCAGGAGGAGATCGACGGACGCGGCGAGCGGCCCTTTCCCCAGGCCCGGCTGTCGCTCACCGGCGAGTGGGAGAAGATGGCGGGCGAGGGGGCCGAGATCGCCGAGATCGAGGCGCGTCTGGCCCGTGCGCTCGCCGCTGCGCGGGAACGGGACGCCGCCGCCGGCCGCGCCCTGACGGGGCCGCATCGCGGCGATCTGGCGGTGATCCACGCCGAAAAGGACCGTCCGGCGGCGGAATGCTCCACGGGCGAGCAGAAAGCGCTGATTCTGAACCTGATTCTGGCGCAATCCGCGCGTCTTTCACGTGCAGAATCAGCACCAAACCCTATATTGCTGTTGGACGAAGTCGCAGCGCACCTGGACCGCCGCCGGCGGGCCGCTCTGTTCGACGAAATCGAGGCGCTCAAGCTCCAGGCCTTCCTCACCGGCACGGACGAGCACCTCTTCGAGGACCTTAGAGGCCGAGCCCAGGGCGTCCGTGTGGACGGCTCGGGCTTGGCGATTCTGGATACCGCATGAGCGAAGAAACCGACACCAACGGCCAGGGCGAATACGGCGCCGATTCCATCAAGGTGCTGAAGGGCCTGGATGCGGTCCGCAAGCGCCCCGGCATGTACATCGGGGACACCGACGACGGGTCGGGCCTGCACCACATGGTCTACGAAGTGGTCGACAACGCCATCGACGAGACCCTGGCCGGCTATGCCAGTCGCGTGGAAGTGATCCTCAACGCCGACGGCTCCTGCACGGTCACCGATGACGGCCGCGGCATCCCGACCGATATCCACGAGGGCGAAGGCGTCTCGGCGGCCGAGGTCATCATGACCCAGCTGCACGCCGGCGGGAAATTCGACCAGAACAGCTACAAGGTCTCCGGCGGCCTGCACGGCGTCGGCGTGTCGGTGGTGAACGCGCTGTCCGACTGGCTGCGCCTGAAGATCTATCGCTCGGGCAAGGCCCACGAGATGGAGTTCCGTCGCGGCGACGCGGTGTCGCCCCTGGTGGTGACCGGCGACGCGCCCCTGCGCGAGAACGGCGAGCCGCTCAGCGGCACCGAGGTCACCTTCCTGCCCTCGACCGAGACCTTCCGGTTCATCGAGTTCGACAGGAAGACGCTGGAGCACAGGCTGCGCGAGCTGGCCTTCCTGAACTCGGGCGTCACCATCTGGCTGAAGGATCACCGCGAGGCCGAGCCCTTCGAGGAGGTGATGAGCTACGAGGGCGGCATCGAGGCCTTCGTGCGCCACCTCGACAAGGCCAAGACTCCGCTGCTGAAGCAGCCGATCGTCATCCGCGGCCGCCGCGAGAACGTGGAGCTGGACCTGTCGCTCTGGTGGAACGACGGCTACCACGAGAATGTCCTCTGCTTCACCAACAACATCCCGCAGCGGGACGGCGGCACCCACCTGGCGGCGTTCCGCTCGGCGCTGACGCGGATCATCTCCGGCTATGCCGAGAGTTCCGGCGCGGCCAAGCGCGAGAAGGTTTCGGTCAGCGGCGAAGACGCCCGTGAGGGCCTGACCTGCGTGCTGTCGGTCAAGGTGCCGGACCCCAAGTTCTCGTCCCAGACCAAGGACAAGCTGGTCTCGTCCGAAGTGCGCCCGGCCGTGGAAGGCCTGGTGAGCGAGGGGCTGGGCTCCTGGTTCGAGGAGCATCCGGTCGAGGCCAAGCTGATCGTCTCCAAGATCGCCGAGGCCGCCGCGGCCCGCGAGGCCGCCCGCAAGGCGCGCGAGCTCACCCGCCGCAAGTCGGCGCTCGACATCACTTCCCTGCCCGGCAAGCTCGCCGACTGCCAGGAACGCGATCCGGCCAAGTCCGAGATCTTCCTGGTCGAAGGCGACTCGGCCGGCGGCTCGGCCAAGCAGGCGCGCAACCGTGAAAACCAGGCGGTCCTGCCCCTGCGCGGCAAGATCCTGAACGTGGAGCGGGCCCGCTTCGACCGCATGCTGTCGTCGGACCAGATCGGCACCCTGATCACGGCGCTGGGCGCCGGCATCGGCCGCGACGACTTCGACATCGAGAAGGTGCGCTACCACAAGATCGTGGTCATGACCGACGCCGACGTCGATGGCGCCCACATCCGCACCCTGCTGCTCACCTTCTTCTACCGGCAGATGCCGGAGGTGATCGAGCGCGGCTATCTCTATATCGCCCAGCCCCCGCTCTATAAGGCCACCAAGGGCAAGTCCTCGCGCTATCTCAAGGACGATCCCGAGATGGAGACCTACCTCACCGACGAAGGCGTCGACGGGGCGGTGCTGGAACTCGCCTCGGGCGAGCGCCTGGTCGGCGCCGACCTCCTGGCCCTGGTCCAGACCTCGCGCGGCGCCAAGGCTAATATCGAGCGTCTCGCTGCCCGCGCCCCGGCCTTCGCCGTCGAGCAGGCGGCCCTCGCCGGCCTGCTGGCCGAGGGGGGCGACGTGGCGGCCGCGGCGGCCCGTCTCGACCTCTATGCCGAAGAAGGCGACGGCCCCTGGTCCGGCGAGTCCGCCGCGGGCGGCGGCTACGCCTTCTCGCGGGTGAAGCGGGGCGTCACCGAGCGGCTGGTGCTGGACGAACTGCTGCTGCACGCCGCCGACGCGCGGCGTCTGGCGGAGCGGTCGCTGGCCCTGGCCGACACCTTCTCCAAGCCGGCGACCTATACGCGTCGTGACAAGACGACCACGGTGCGCGGGCCGCTCGACCTGGTCGGCGCGGTGATGGAGGCCGGCCGTCGGGGCCTGTCGATCCAGCGCTACAAAGGCCTGGGCGAGATGAACCCGGACCAGCTGTGGGAAACCACCCTGGACGCCGACGCCCGCACGCTGCTGCAGGTCAAGGTGACCCACGCCGACGACGCCGACGACATGTTCACCCGCCTGATGGGCGACCTCGTCGAGCCTCGCCGCGAATTCATCCAGGACAACGCCCTCGACGCCGAGGTCGACGTCTAAGACGCCCGGTCCGGCATGCGGGTCCTGGTCCTCGGCGGATATGGCCTGATCGGACGAGAGATCGTCCGCCGACTGGTCGCCGAGGGCCACGCCGTCACCGGCCTGGGCCGCAGCGTCGCTGTCGCGCGACGGCGCATGCCGCAGGTCGACTGGGTCGAGGCCGACATGGCGCGGATGGTTCGGCCGCGGGATTGGAC
>CAMFIW010000304.1 GCA_945952355.1 uncultured Phenylobacterium sp.
GTGTATAAGAGACAGGGCGAAGTTCTGCTTGAAGTACTCGTAGAGCAGCTTCGGGCGCTTCGAGAGCACGGCGATCGGGATGTCGGCGCCCATCGAGCCGATAGGGTCGTCGCCGGTGACGGCCATGGGCTCCAGAAAGAAGCTCAGGTCCTCCTGGGTGTAGCCGAAGGCCTGCTGGCGATCGAGCAGGCTGACCTCGTTGTTGGTCGGCGCCTCTTCCTGCGGCGAGGCCTCGCCCAGGTCTTCCAGCTTGAACTGGGTCTGGGCCAGCCACTCGGCATAGGGCTCGGCGTCGGCGAGGGTCGACTTGATCTCCTCGTCCTCGATGATCCGGCCCTGCTCCATGTCGATGAGCAGCATCTTGCCGGGCTGGAGGCGCCACTTGCGGACGATCCGCTCCTCGGGAACGCTCAGCACGCCGACTTCCGAGGCCATGATCACATGGTCCTGGTCGGTGACGATGAAGCGGGCCGGGCGCAGGCCGTTGCGGTCGAGAGTCGCGCCGATCTGGCGGCCGTCGGTGAAGGCCACGGCGGCGGGGCCGTCCCACGGCTCCATCAGGGCGGCGTGGTACTCGTAGAAGGCCTTGCGCTTGGCATCCATCAGCGGGTTGCCGGCCCAGGCCTCGGGGATCAGCATCATCACCGCCTGGGCGAGCGGGATGCCGCCGGCCAGCAGCAGTTCCAGCGCGTTGTCCAGACAGGCGGTGTCCGACTGCCCGTGCGGGATCAGCGGCCACATCTTGTTGAGGTCAGGCCCCAGGAGATCGCTCTCCAGGGTGCGCCGGCGCGCGTTCATCCAGTTCACATTGCCGCGGACGGTGTTGATCTCGCCGTTGTGGGCGATGAACCGGTAGGGGTGGGCCAGCTTCCAGGACGGGAAGGTGTTGGTCGAGAACCGCTGGTGGACCAGGGCGAGCGCGCTCTCGCAGCGCTCGTCCTGCAGGTCCTTGTAGAAGGTGCCGACCTGGCCGGCGAGCAGCAGGCCCTTGTAGACCACCGTCCGCGTCGAGAAGGACGGCAGGTAGAGCTGGGTCAGGCCCGGCAGGCTCTTCTTGGCCGCGAGGTCGGCCAGCGGGTTTTGCAGCTGCTTCCTGATGGTCAGCAGCTTCCGCTCGAAATGGTCCTGGTCCTTGATGTTCGGACCCCAGCCGACGATCGCCTGGCGGATCACCGGCATCTCGGCCAGCACGGCCTCGCCCAGGCCCGTCGTGTCGATCGGCACGTCGCGCCAGGCGATGAACCGCTGGCCCTCGACGCGCAGGAAGTGCTCGAACTGCTGCACCGCCACGATACGCGCGCCGGCGTCCTGCGGCAGGAAGCACATGGCCACGGCGTACTGGCCCGGCGGCGGCAGATCGACGCCCTCGCCCTCCGCCCAGTCGCGCAGCAGGCCGTCCGGAATCTGAATCAGAATCCCCGCGCCGTCGCCGACCAGCGGATCGGCGCCCACGGCGCCGCGGTGGTCGAGGTTGATCAGGATTTCCAGACCGCAGGCCACGACCTCATGCGATTTGCGGCCTTTGATATTGGCCACGAACCCCACCCCGCACGCGTCATGTTCGTTGCGCGGGTCGTACAGACCTTGCTTCTCCGGAGCGCCCATTCGCGTTCCCCACTCCACCAATAATTCAGGCGCGCACAAACGCGGCCGCTAGGCCGTGCCGGTGCGCTTCTCGGGGCCATTAGCGGCAAGATCGACCCTTGTCGATGGGATCGAACCTGCGGTTTTGAAAAGTTTTTCTAAGTTGCGGCGTTAGGTGGCGCCGAGGCGGCCACTAGAGGTCGAGCAATTCGCGGCCGGCCGCCTTCACGTCGTCGCAGCCGGTGAGGATCATGGCCGTCGCGAGCTCGGATTTCAGCGTGCCCAGCATGCGCGACACCATGGCTTCCCCGCCCGCGCCCAGGGCATAGGCCCAGGCCCGGCCGACGAAGCAGGCCTTGGCCCCGAGCGACAGGGCCTTCAGCACGTCCAGCCCCGAGCGGACCCCGCCGTCCATATAGACCTCCAAGTCGCCGCCCACGGCGTCGACGATGCGCGGCAGGGCGGCGATCGAGGATTTCACCCCATCGAGCTGGCGGCCGCCATGGTTGGAGACGATCAGGCCCTGGGCCCCGGCCTTGACCGTGTCACGCGCGTCGTCGGCGTCCAGCACGCCCTTGATGACGATCGGGCCGTCCCAAACCTCGCGAACGAAGTCGAGATCTTTCCAGGTCACCGAGCGGTCGAAGTTGCGCGCGATCCAGCTCAGGAAGTCGGTCACCCGCCGGCCCCCCTTCACCGCGTCCTGGACATTGCCCAGCGTGTGCGGCCGGCCGCCCGCGACGAACAGGTCCCAGCTCCATTCCGGATGGGTCATGCCCTGCCAGGCGGTATTGAGCGCGCCCCCGCTCCCCGTCGCCCCCGTGAAGCCCGAACGGCCGTCGCGCTAGCGCGCGCCGGGCAGCGGCAGGTCGACCGTGAACACCAGCACCGGACAGCCCGCGGCCTTGGCCCGCCCCAGCAACTCGCGCATGTAGCCGCGGTCCTTCAGCATGTAGAGCTGGAACCAGGGCGCCGTCGCCGCGCGCGTCACCTCCTCCACCGAGCAGACGCTGACCGTCGACAGGCAGAAGGGCAGGCCCGCGGCCTGGGCGGCCCGCGCCGCCTGGGTCTCACCGCGGCGCGCATACATGCCGGCCATGCCGACCGGCGACAGGCCGAGCGGCATCTCCAGGCTCTGGCCGAGCGTCTTCACGCTCATGTCGAGCTTGGTCATGTCTCGCATGACCCGCTGGCGAAGCGCGATGACCTCCAGGTCCTCCACGTTCCGCTTCAGCGTGACCTCGGCATAGGAGCCGCCGTCGATATATTCGAAGAACATCGGCGGCAACCTGCGGCGCGCCCGTTCGCGATAGTCCGAGACCGATGCCGGCTTCATGCGCGCCTCCCCGATTCCAGTCTTGGTAGCGACAGAAGGCGGGGGCCGTCCAGAGATACAACCCTGGCGGCCTTGACGATTGTTCCCGTTATGTTCTGATCGGCCCATGCTGATCCGCCTCGCCCTCCCCTCCGATCTGCCCCAGGTCCGTGACCGGCTCCGCGCGGTCTTCGGGCCCCAGCGCGCCGACCACCGCCTGGATCCCGTCTCGCAGCTCATCCGCGCCGTGCTCGGCGTGCGGACCTATGACGAGGTGGCCTGGGCGGCCTTCATCCGCCTGCGCGCCGCCTATCCGAACTGGACGGCGCTCGGCGAGGCCGAGGCCGACGCCGTCGAGCAGGTGATCGATCCGGTGACCTTCGCCGACCAGAAGGCGCGGCAACTGCCGGTGCTGGTCCGCATGATCCGGCTGAAGCGCGGCGATCTCGAGCTCGACTTCCTGGCGCACGAGCCGGTCGACGAGGCGATGGCCTGGCTGATGCGCTTGCCGGGCGTCGGTCCGCACGCCGCCGCCGCGACGCTGAACCTCTCCACCCTCGACCAGCGGGCCATGGTGGTCGACGCCCATGTCAATCGGGTGGCCCGCCGCCTGGGCCTGACCGCCCGCCAGGGCGATGCGGCCCATGCGCATGACGAGATCCTCGACCTCGCCCCCGACGCCTGGGACGGCGAGGCCCTGGCCGAGCTGCATCACCTGATGAAGGCGCACGGCCAGTCGATCTGCAGCCATCTCGACCCGGCCTGCACGCTGTGCGCCCTGCGCGAGGCCTGCCCGCGCGTCGGCGTAACCCGCGATCAGGAGGGGGAAGTCGTGGCCTTCGCGCCCTCCCTCCCCGACGCATCCCAGCCCCGCGTATAGGCACGATACAATTCCCTCTCCCCTCGCGGGAGAGGGTGGCCCCGCGGAGCGGGGTCGGGTGAGGGGCCGCGCAAGCCTTTCTTGATAGGCCGCACCCCCCTCATCCGGCCGGCCTTCGCAGGCCACCTTCTCCCGCAGGGGAGAAGGAAACCGGACCGCCTCGCCCCTAGGCCTCGACCTTCGCGGCTTGGGCCTGGGCGGGCTGGGGCGGATAGTTCATCACGATCCAGACCTGGTGGGCGCGGGCCAGCAGTTCGCCGTCGGCGGTGTGCAAGGCGACCCCGGCGGTCTCCTTGCGGCCGTCCCGCTCGATCGGCCAGGCCGTGACGATGCACGGTTCGCCGGCCGCAGGGCGACGCACGACCTCGCCGGTCATGGTGCCGAGCAGGGCGCCGTGGCGGCCTTCCTTCACCACCCAGGCGAAGAAGCCGGGGCAGTCCAGCGCGGCCCAGATCACCTCCACGGGCGTCAGGCCCTCGGCGTCGGCGAAATTGGCGTGCGGCGTCCAGGGACAGGCGACATAGCCCGCCGGCGCGCCGTCGAGCTGGCCGGCGAAGACCTTCAGCCCGTGGCCCTCTTCCCGCTCCGGCCCGCAGGAGAAGCAGGTCGGGTGAACGCGCTGGGTCAGGCCGATATAGCGAGCCTCGGCGGCCTGGGCGGCGGCGAGGCTGGGCGGCGCGGGGACTTCGGGCAGCTGGGCGCCGTCGGAGGCGACACCCTTGCCGATCAGCACACCCTCGGCGTCGAACAGCTCGGTGGCCTCAGCCCCGACCTCGAGCCGGAGGCCCACGTCGAGCGGGATGCGGGCGCGCAACACGGCGGTCACCGGACCTTCGATGCCCTGGGTCAGGACACCGCAGCAATAGCCGCCATTGCCGGAATTGGGGGGCCCGCAAAACTGCCTGTCTCTTATACACATCTCCGAGCCCACGAGACTAGGCATGATCTC
>CAMFIW010000305.1 GCA_945952355.1 uncultured Phenylobacterium sp.
GCTTCACCCCGCACCCAGCATTGCCACGCCAGACGAAATCCTCGTGGAAATGCTGTGCCATGTCGTTGGAGTTGGCACCCAGCGCCGCCTCCATGCGGTGGATAACGGCGAGTGTTTCGGCCGTCCTTATCTGATGTGCGTGCACATCCATCACGGCTTCGCTCCGCTGAGGCGCTGGCCGGTCTGCGCATCGAACAGGTGACAGATGCGGGCAGGGGCGCGAACGGCGAGATTCTCGCCAATCTCAACCTTGAAATCCTTGGCAGCCTTGATGGCGGCGAAGCTCTTGCTCCCGAGCTGGAGCGTCGCCATCGACGAGTCGCCGAGCAGTTCCATCGAATAAACCGGCGCCTGGATTTCGCCGCTGGCAGCGACCTGAGCATCTTCTGCGCGGAAACCCAGGGTCACAGGACCGTCCGCCGCGGCGAAGCCGGGAATTTCGACACCGGGTGCCGTGAATGCCCCGCCGCGGATCTCGCCGGGGATCAGATTCATGGCGGGACTGCCGATGAAGGACGCCACGAAAGTGTTGGCGGGCCGGTCGTAGATTTCGAGCGGCGTGCCGACCTGTTGCAGCACGCCATGGTCCATGACGGCGATGCGGTCGGCCATGGTCATGGCCTCCAGCTGGTCATGGGTGACATAAACCATGGTCTGGCGGAACTGGCGTTGCAGGGCCTTCAACTCGGTGCGCATCACGGCGCGGAAGGCGGCATCGACGTTAGAGAGGGGCTCGTCTAGCAGGAAGATCGCGGGCTCCATGATGGCGCTGCGGCCGATGGCCAGCCGCTGCAGGATGTTGACCGACAGACCCGCCGATGGCCGGTCCAAGAGGTCGGTCAGGCCCAGCAATTCCGCCATGGCGGCCGTCTTCGGCCCGGGGTCCACCCCCTTCATCCGCAGCCCGTAATCCAGGTTCTGCCGCACGCTCATATGCGTGAAGATCGCGTAGTTCTGAAAAACGAAGCCCACGCCGCGCTGGCCCATCGGCACCTGCGTCACATCGCGGTCGCCGAACAGGATGCGGCCTTCGGTGGGCGCCTCCATCCCCGCGATCATGTTCATCGTGGTGGATTTGCCGCAGCCCGAGGGCCCCAGCAGCGCCATGAACTCGCCGTCGGCGATCTCCATGTCCATCGTCTTCAGCGCGGTGAAGGGGCCGAAGCGTTTCACCAGGGATTTCAGGTGGATGGCACTCATTTCGCCATCCTCTTCATGGCCCAGACCGCGGCGATGGACAAAGCCACCAGGATGAACAGTGCCAAGGCGGCGACATAGCCCCAGACCAGGTCTTGCGTGGTGATCTTGTAGAAATAGACGCTGATGGTTTCCGTGGCGACGCCGGGGCCGCCGCCGGTCATGATGAAGAGCGTGTCGAAGATCTTGAAGGCCTCGATGGCGCGGATGGCGAGCGCAATGGTGATGATGACCTTCATGCGCGGCAGGACAATGGTGCGGAAGCGCTGCCAGGGCGAGGCGCCGAGCAGGGTCGCCGCCCGCAGCTGGTCTTGCGGCACACCCACCAACCCCGCCAGCAGGATCAGGAACATCAGGGGCGTCCACTGCCAGATGTCGGCCGCCATCACGGCCACCAGCGCCAGGGTCGGGTCCGACAGCCAGGCGATGGTCACAGGCGTGGGCGAGAACCACGACAGGATGTCGTTCACCGGCCCGCCCGATTGGAACAGCATGAAGAACATATAGCCTGCGACCGCGGGCACGACCATCATCGGCATGATGAGCAGCGAATAGGCCAGGCGCTTGCCGGGGAAGTCGTCGACGAACAACAGGCCAAGCCCAAGGCCCAGCAGGAACTCCACCGGCACGCAGACGGCCATGACCAGCGCTGTCCGCCCCAAGGCCGCCCAAAGCCGCGTGTCGCCCGGAATGTCGGTGTAATTGGCGAAGGTGTTCCAGAACTCCCAGGCGCGGGGCCAGGGGGTGCCGGCCAGCGGGCTCCAGTCGGTCAGCGAGATATACAGCTGCATCAGCAGCGGGAAGAGCGAGATGAAGAGGACCAGCACCTGCGCGGGAAGGGTCAGGCGGAAACCGAGTGTCATTGCTTCAACGCTCCGAACGTCAGGCCGCGGACGAGGTGCTTCTGGATCAGCACGCCCAACACCACGGGGGGCACCGCGGCGATCAGGCCCAAAGCCGCCTTGGCGCCGTAAAGCTGGCCGGTCATGGATGACGACAGCGAGGCCATGTAGACCGGGATCGTCACCCATTCTCGTGTCGTCAGCAGCAGGGCGATCAGGTAGTCCGACCAGTTCAGGATGAAGACGAAGAGCGCGGCGGCGGCCAAAGGCGCCGCCATCATCGGCAAAGTGACCCGGGTGAAGACGCGCCAGCGCGTGCAGCCCTCGACCAGGGCGGCCTCTTCGATCTCGCGCGGCATGTCGTCGAAAAAGGTCTTCATCAGCCAGAAGGCGAAGGGCAAGGTCACGATGCCATAGACCAGGGCAAGGCCGAACCAGGTGTCCATCAGGCCCAGGAAGGCCCACATCATCATCACCGGGATCATCACGGCCATCGGCGGGAAGAGCCGCAGCTGGATCAGCGCAAGAGGCAGGTTCTGGCCCGAGCCGAAGCGGCTGAGCCCATAGGCCGCCGCCGTGCCGCAGGTCATGGCGATCAGCGTGCCGACCGAGGCCGACAAGAGCGAGGACAGGATCGGCTTCATCGCCGTGCGGTCCAGCATCGAGATCAGCTCGTTGGTGCCAAGACCGAAGAGGTAGCGGAAGTTGTCCAGGGTCGGCGCCTTGGGCCACCAGGTCAGGTCGGCGCCCGAGGCCTGCCACTCGGCAAAGGGTTTGAACGCCATGGAGATCATCCACAGGATGGGCACCAGCGTGAAGGCCAAAGCGGCGAGGATCGCCAGGGTGCGAAGAAGCGCGCGGGTCATGGTCTTTCCGAAAAGGGAGGGGAGGCCGTTCAGGGGGCCTCCCCTCAGTCGAGGAGAAATCCCCCGGCGCCCATGGGTCCGCGCCGGGGGGAGGGCCCTGCAACCCGGGGAGCGGGTCGCGGGCCAGTCGTCAGACCGGGTCGACGATGGTCGGCCAACCGGCGCGGTTGGCCTTGATCGCCTCGATCACCTTGTCCTCGCCGGTGCGGCGGGTGATCTTCTTCCACTCTTTCTCGACATCGGCCATCGCCTGTTCGGGCGTCTTGGCCTTTGTCAGCGCCGCCATCAGGTTCTCGTCCAGCGCATTGTGATAGGCGGTCGCGCCGGCGTAGTTGATCGTCGGCACCGTGCGGGCGACCGTCTCGCGCACCACATCCATGTGGTAGGCGTGGTAGGTCTCGCGGACCAGCTTGTCCTTGAAATCCGACAGGCGGAACGGGTCGAGATAGCCGCCGGGGTTGGCGCTCATCCAGGCGTAGATGCGCGCCGAGCCCAGCCAGTGCAGCAAGAGATACGCCGCCTCCTGGTTCTTGGACTGGGCCGAGACCATGCCGGTCAACGAGAACCACAGGACCGACCGGCGGATCAGCCCGCCGCCGACCTCGCGGCCCGGGGGCAGCATGGACCCCACCTTGCCGGTCACGACCGAGCCCGAATTGCCCGCATTGTCCAGGAACTTCGGCAGGTTCGAGAAGGCGCAGGTCATCGCCGTCTGGCCCTTGCCGAAAGAGCCATATTGCTCCGGCCAGCCCCAGCTGATCGCGTCGGGCGAGTGATAGGCCAGGGCGGCGACATATTCGTTCGTCGCCGTGATCCCGGCTTCGGAGTTGACCAGGGGCGCCCCGTCCTCGGCGAACAGATATTGGTTCGGGTTCGCCATCGAGGTGAAGCGCTGATACCAGTTGGTATAGCCCCAGCCCTGGTTGCGCAGGTCCGAACAGCCGACCATCCCCTTGTCGGGCCGGTTGAAGAAGGCGGCCGTCTCGTCCAGCTGCTTCCAGGTCTTGGGCGGGGCGAGGTCATAGCCGTATTTCGCCTTGAAATCGGCCTGCTCCTTGGGGTCGGCGAACAGGTCGGTGCGATAGACCCAGGTCTGGAAGTCGCCGTCCAGCGAGACGCCATAGGTCGTCCCGCGGTACTTGTTCAGCAAAGCCACGCCCTGCGCGCCGCCGACATAGCCGTCGTCGGGATTGTCCCACTCGGGCTTGTACTGCGCCACGAAGTCATCGAGCTTGGCGATCCCGCCGGATTCCGCCAGGTCGCCCAGCCGGTTCCAGTCGGTGGAATAGATGTCGAACCCGCCCGCCTGGGTCGAGATATCCTGCATCGTCTTGGTGAATTCCTGCCCGTTCGGCAGGCCGACGATGTCCAGCTTGATGCCGGTTTCCTTCTCCCACAGATCCTTGATCGAGGGCGCGCCGGCCGGGAAGGGCTGGGTCAGCTGGCCGATCGAGCCATCCGACAGGCCGACGACGATCTTGTCGACACCCTTGGCCTTCAGCGCCTTGGCGCCTTCGACCGCGCGGCCCTCGGGCGTATCGGGGCCGTATTGATAGGCCTCCGCCCCGTCGAACCCCGTCGGCCCGCCGATCATGCCCGCGGCGAGATCGGCAGCCCAGGCCTGTCCGATGAAGCGCGGCGCGATCAAGGCACCGGCGCCGACAAGTCCCACCCGGGCGCCGACCTTCATCAGGCCGCGCCGCGTCACGCGATTGGTCATTGGTTCCTCCCTCGGGCCCTCCCTGGCCCATGGGCTTGGGTTATGCGGGGCAGCAGGAGGCTGAGTCAAGCGGTTTCTTTCACTGATGACATGAAAATGATG
>CAMFIW010000306.1 GCA_945952355.1 uncultured Phenylobacterium sp.
CGACTGGGCCGCGGGGTCATGCTCGGCCTGGGATAGGAGGTCGGCTGCGATCCATTCCGGATCGTTCGCGGCGTCCGCCACCACCACGATTTCCGAAGGACCTGCGAGCGCATCGATGCCCACCACCCCGTAAACACGGCGCTTCGCCGCCGTGACGAACGCGTTGCCAGGGCCAACAATCTTGTCCACCGGCCGAATAGGGCCAGCTCCATAGGCCAAAGCGGCCACGGCTTGAGCGCCGCCCACCCTCCAGATCTCCCGGATCCCGGCGACCTGGGCCGCGGCCAGCACCGCCGGCTGAAGCCTGCCCGGCGGTGAAACCATCGCGATTCGCCCCACGCCCGCCACGGAGGCCGGGACGGCGTTCATCAAGACCGTCGAGGGATAAGCGGCACGCCCACCGGGCACATATATTCCAACCGAATCCAATGCCGTCCAACGCCAGCCTAGTTCGACGCCTGCCTGATCGGTGAACCTCATATCTGCGGGCCTTTGGCGTTCGTGATAGGCCCGGATTCTGGACGCGGCGAAGGTGATCGCGTCGCGAACTTCGGGAGCGCATCGACGCGCCCCTTCCTCGATCTCCGCCTCGGTGACCCGAAGAGTGTCTTCGCTCAGGTCCGCGCCATCGAACTGTCGGCCGAACCGCAAGACGGCGTCCAGGCCCTCGGCGCGAACCGCGGCGAGCACGTCGCGCACTGAGGCGTCCACATCCTCGGGGGTATCACGCCGCTCGTCGATGAACGCGGCGAAATCGGTCTCAAATCCGGGATCGGTGAATGTGAAGCGGCGCATAGGCGCTACTTAGCGGCACATGGCGGCGCGCGCCATCGCTGGCGCTAGATGTCGTGACGGGGCGACCGCTTCGTGGGCCAAGGCTCCGAGACATCCACGAGGATCGCGTCGATACAATCGATCGACACCCTCAGGTCTCCACCCCCGGCGAAAGTCAGGGCCAGGTGGCCTCCGGGCGCCAGGCCTGGCTCGAATGTCAGGCTCAGAAGTTCTACCACGGCGTCCTTCGCGCCACGCCTTAAGCGACGGGACTTCACGCCAAGCACCGAACCGATCTGCAAGGCGGAGCGAACGCGCTCACCACGCCCGCTTTCCCAACGAAACCGGTTGAAGACCACGGTCAGGCGCTTGCCACTCGCCTCGAACCTGATGTCGCCGATCTTGGCCACTGAATCCTGAAGCGCCGCCGATAGCACCTCGAGATCCGAGACATCCTCGGCCAGCAGTTTCAGCGGGCCCTTCCGGTCAGGCATCTTCGACTTCTTCGCCCTTGATCCGACGCACTTGGGCTCCGCATGCGCTCAGCTTCTCTTCGAGCCGCTCGAACCCCCGATCCAGATGATAGACCCGCCCAACGATCGTCTCGCCGCGCGCCGCCAGGCCTGCGATCACGAGGCTCACAGAGGCCCTCAAATCCGTCGCCATGACCTGCGCGCCCTCGAGCGACTCCACCCCCCGGACTCGCGCCTCCCCACCGGCGACGCCGATGTCGGCGCCCAGGCGGCCGAGTTCCGGCACATGCATGAACCGGTTCTCGAAGATCGTTTCTCGGATGACGCTCTCACCATCGGCCAGCGTCATCAACGCCATGAACTGCGCCTGGAGGTCCGTCGCGAAACCCGGATAAGGATCGGTCTCGATCTCGACGGCCCGCAAGCGACCGCCGTCGCGCTTGATGGTCACGCCATCATTGTGCCGCGTCACGTGGACGCCTGCCTCCTCCATCTTGGAAAGCAAGGTTTCGATGAAGTCGGTGCGCGTATTGGTGAGTCGCACCTCGCCGCCGGCCATGGCGGCGGCGAGCGCGAAGGTGCCGGTCTCAATCCGGTCGGGCAAGACGGCGTGCGTGGCGCCGTGAAGTCGATCCACGCCTTCGATCTCGATCGTCGCAGTGCCGGCGCCCGATACCCTTGCACCCATCTTGTTGAGGCAGTCTGCGAGGTCGCCGATCTCGGGCTCCCGGGCGGCGTTGCGGATCTGGGTATGGCCGCGAGCGAGGACGGCGGCCAGCAATGCGTGCTCCGTCGCCCCGACCGAGACGAACGGAAAATCGATCTCAGCGCCGACTAGGCCGCGAGCTGCCTGGGCGTAGACATAACCTTCATGCAGATCGATCGTCGCGCCGAGGGCCCTCAAGGCGTCCAGATGCAGATCGACGGGACGGGCGCCGATGGTGCAGCCACCAGGCAGCGAGACCTTCGCCTGGCCCGCCCGCGCCAGGAGAGGGCCAAGCACGTTGAACGAAGCGCGCATCTGTCGCACCAGATCGTAGGGCGCGATCGTGCTCGCGACCTCGCGCATCGTCAGCAACGTCTCCGCTCCGCCCTCCCCGTCCTGTTCGACAATCTCGACGCCGAGCCTGCGAAGGAGTTGGCCTAGGAAACGCGTGTCCGCCAGGCGGGGCATGTTCGTGAGGCGTAGCTGTTGATCGGTCAGCAGGCTCGCGGCCATCAGCTTGATCGCGGAATTCTTGGCGCCGCTGATCGGGATCTCGCCCTCAAGCCGCGCGCCGCCCGTAATGGCGATTCGATCCAATCCAGTCCCTCGAACAGATCCACCCCGGATGGGGCGGACGCGACCAATCCTTCGCAATCTAGCCTGCGCCCTCTTGCGGGGGAAGGTGGCCGCCTTCACCCGTCGGGGGATGGTTTCGACGGCGGCGTCTCCTGCCGTTCGCCGGCCTTCCGGCGCCGCAGATTTGCACGCAACGCAGCAGCGAGCTTGGCTTCGCGATCGTCATAGATCGGCGGATCGGTCCTTCGGGGCACACGGCACTGGTGCTGCGGACCGCCCGGAAGGTCAAGTGGCGGCGCGGCGTTTTTCCCCTTCACGTCGGCCTCGCCTTTGGCTATAGCCCCCGCCTCGCCTTTCGCCGCCGTAGCTCAGTGGTAGAGCGCATCCTTGGTAAGGCTGAGGTCGGCAGTTCAATCCTGCCCGGCGGCACCATGTTTCCCCAAGCCTTTCCATGGCTTGGGGAAACGCCATCTCTCTTCAACTGATCGCTTCGAAGACGCCGACACTGTTCGGCGACTGGAATCGGGCTCGGCAATCACGTTCCGGAGCCGCTTCGCTTTAAAATATATCCGGGTATTAATTGACGCCGCAGGCAAGTGCGATATCAGGGCGCATGGACGCCGATGAGACCGCCGGGATCCCGACCTACAGCCTGTTCTCAGGAGAAACTCGTATCGCCATTGGCGACCTGGAGGCGATGGCGACCGCGGCGCAAGCCGCCGCAGAACGAGACGGCCCCATCATCGTGTTCTCCAACGCGACGGGGCGCGTGGTGGATCTCGATCCGCGTGGTCCAGCCGTAGCGCACACGGGGCCCAGTTCCGGGATCTCGGTGGCCAGGCCGGGGCGAGGTCGCCCGAAACTTGGCGTCGTTCCACGGGAGGTGACGTTGCTCCCGCGGCACTGGGACTGGCTCCAGAGCCAGCCTGGAGGGGCGTCGGCCGCGCTCAGGCGACTCGTCGACCAGGCACGCCGCGACGGGGCGGACTCGACGCGCCGCCGTGAGGCCCGCGAGTCCGCGCATCGGGCCATGACCACACTCGCCGGCAATCTCGAGGGCTACGAAGACGCTCTTCGCGCACTCTATGCCGGAGAGAAGTCGACCTTCGGCGCCCATGTCGCGACTTGGCCTGGCGACATTCGGACCTTCGTGGAGGAGTTGGCGTCTGGGGCATGGTCCGACGCCCTCTCATCTGGGGGCTAAGGGCCGGCTCTGAGGTTAAGGCGTGCTCCCGAACCATCCGCGTTTCGACGTGGATGTTCTCGTCCTCTCGTCCTGCAACTGGTGCTCCGCCTCGAAGGTCTGGACGGCGAGACGGCGGGCCGCGTCGCAGCTGATCAGGTTTGCGCCCCGGGTCGCGAAACCGATTTCCAGATCGGACTGCGTCGGATTCTCAGGGAGCACGAAGAGTGTGCAGGGCCTATCTGCGAGAGCCGGCATCTCGAGCCTGGGTCCGGTCGCAACCGCCAAGGTCGTGGGCGAGTTGGCACAGCTCGCGGTCATGGTCGCGCAGGCGAGCGCTGCGCTGAGCGTCCAGAGGTTCATCGGTGTTCTCCATTTTCTGAAGGTCCGAGGAGAGCTTCGCCAAGGACTGGCTTGCCGCTCCGCCTTGGCGGACTGCGACATCCACCCGGGCTGCGGCCTGGTGCGCGCCCTTCGCTTCAAGCCTTGATGTCGCGGCGCGATCCAGAGCTTCCAGGGTCCTCGACCGTTCCGCGGCGACTCCAGCCACCCGGCCCTTCCAGTACAGTCCCGAGGCGGTGAGGATGATGAAAAGTAAGCCCACGCCCGAGAGGATTGCCCTCAGGTTTCTCAAGAGATACCCTCCCTGTATCCACGGGCGGACTTCGTCAGAATCTGCCTCCGAACACGCGGGTCGAACGAGATATGCGTCCAGCCGCCTTCCTCTATTAGTTGGTCGAACGGCAGGCCCGACTTGGCCAGCGTCCGGCAGACTTCGATCGGCGGCCCGAATGCATAGGCGTTGAAATCAATCGCTAGGCCTTGCAAATGCGCGGACGTGGCCGCGCCACCGACAGCGCGGTTCAGCTCAGGGCAACGATAGCCACTGCTGACACTGATCACCCGATCGCCCAGCAGTCTGCGGACCACTTCCATCTGTGCGGCGGTGCGCCAGAGCTCGGCGCGAACTGGCGGCGGCGGATCGTTATCGAACTGGCGATGTTGCGTGGCG
>CAMFIW010000307.1 GCA_945952355.1 uncultured Phenylobacterium sp.
ACCTAACACAATCTAGGCGCGCCCTCTCCGGGCGCGCGCCAAGCACGCCTGGAAGACATGAACATCCAAACGCTCGGCTGGAGCCCGACGAAGACGTCGGCGGAACCCAGCCCGCTCCTTCGACACCTGACCGGCGACTTCGCGCCGGCCCTCGCCGCCCTGTGGCCCGCGCCACACGAGGCGATCCTCACCGCGCCCGCCGCCCGGCGTCACCTGGTCTGCCTATGGCTCGATCGGGGCTGCGCCGGCGTGGAGCGAAACCTGATCCTCGCCCTGCCCGTGCGGCGTCTCCTCCCCCGCATCCTGGTCGCCCCTCCAGCGGGCCTGGCGCCCGTGCTCGCCAAGCTGGGCGAGGTCGCGTGGAGCGCCGCCGACTATAGCCTGCTGCTCGATCGCCTTGCCGAGCCAGAAGCCGCCAAGGTGCTCCGCCACGCCGAGGGCATCACCCCCGCCCAGGTGCGTCGCCTCAGCCTTCTTCCTCCCGCCCTGGTCGCAGCGCGGGTGGGCCGACTGGCGCTCGACGAGGACCGGGCCGTGCTCATCGGTGACGCGTTCGCCGCGATCCGTCAGGCCCAAGGTGAGGCGGCCGCGGAAGAGGCGGCCGCGCGGTGGGGTCAGGCTCGCTCGATCAAGGCCCTGTTCCAGGCGGCCAAGGCGGATATCGAAGGGCCCGTCCCGCCGCCGCCCTATCCCGGCTCGGAGCGCCTGAGACCGCTCGCCACCAAGCAGGCGCTCCACGAAGCGGCGGCGCGTTTCCGCAACTGCCTGGGCGATATGGTCCCCTACGCTTCGGAGGGCGCCAGCGCCTACTATGAGTGGCCCGGCCCCCCGGCCGTCGCCGTCGAAATCACCCGCGACCGAATCTTCGGCTGGCGCCTGGCTCAGGCCAAGCTCGCCCGCAACCATGCCGTTCCGGCCGTCGTGCGCGACGAGATCGTCGCGGAGCTGCGCGATTGGGGCGTCCATTGTGGCCGTAGCGCCTGGGACCTCAGCGGCAGCCTGCACCGGGCCCGGTCGGCCCGCTACAACCTCGAACGCGTCGACGCGTGGCTGGAAGAGGTGTTCGACTAGCACGGCCCTGGCGCACACGCCGGGAGCGTGCTGAAAAAGCGCCATGAAGTCCTCTGTCGTCACGATCCTGGCCGCCCTCGGACTCGCGCTCCCCGCCGCGGCCGCCGTTCCCACCCAGCTTCCCCCCGGCGTCGAGCCCGTCGCCTATGACCTCACGGTGACCCCCGACGCGGCCAAACTGGCCTTCCAGGGCCAGGTGAAGATCACCATCCTTGTGGCGAAGCCGACGGCGAAGATCGTGGTCAACGCCGCCGACCTGAAGATCGCCAAGGCCGCGATCGACGGCGCCCCGGCCAAGACCAGCCTCGACGAAGCGGCCCAGACCGCCACCCTGGTCGTCGCCAAGCCGCTCGCGCCCGGCCGCCACGTCCTCGACATCGTCTATTCGGGCCAGGTCCACGACGGCCCCACAGGCCTGTTCCATGTGGACTATGCCGGCGGGCGGATGCTCGTCACCCAGTTCGAGCCGGCCGACGCTCGCCGCTTCCTGCCGCTGTTCGACGAACCTGCCAAGAAGGCGGTCTTCAAGGTTTCGGCCATCGTGCCCGCCGGCCAGATGGCGGTCTCGAACATGCCTCAGACCACCTCGACGCCCCTGCGCGGCGGCCTGAAGAAGGTGGCTTTCGCCCCGACACCGAAGATGAGCTCCTATCTGCTGTTCTTCGGCCTGGGCGACCTGGAACGGATCCACGCCAAATCCGGCGACACCGACATCGGGGTCATCGTGCGCAAGGGTGACGCGGAGAACGGCCGCTACGCGCTCGACGCAGCCGTGAAGATCCTCGCCTTCTACAACGACTATTTCGGAGTGAAGTACCCCCTGCCCAAGCTTGACCTGATCGGCGCGCCAGGCGAGGCCGCCGGCGCCATGGAGAACTGGGGGGCCATCCTCTACACCCAGACCTACATCATGGTGGACCCGAAGATCTCCACCGCCTCGGACCGTCGCACAGTGTTCAACGTGGTCGCCCACGAGATGGCGCACCAGTGGTTCGGGGACCTCGTCACCATGGCCTGGTGGGACGATCTTTGGCTGAACGAGGGCTTCGCCAACTGGATGGCCACCAAGGCCACCGATCACTTCCATCCCGAATGGAACGCCCTGGTCACGGCCCAGGGGGACAAGGACCACGCCCTGCAACTCGACGCGAAGGGCTCCACCCACCCGGTGATCCAGAAGGTCGAGACCGTCGCCCAGGCCGAGCAGGCCTTCGACGCCATCACCTACGAAAAGGGCGAGGCGGTGATCCGCATGCTGGAGGGCTATGCGGGCGAGGACGCTTGGCGCGCTGGCGTGCGCGCCTACATGGCTCGCCACGCCTACGGCAACACGGTCAGCGACGACCTGTGGTCGGCGATCGACACGGCCGCCGGCAAGCCCGTCTCCGCCGTCGCCCACGATTTCACCCTGCAGCCCGGCGTGCCGTTGATCACCGTCGACGCGGGCGACAAGGGGTTCGTCGCCAGCCAGGGCCGGTTCGGAACCGACGAGTCCGCCCGCAAGCCGCTGACCTGGCAGGTCCCGCTCGGCGCGATGAGCCTGGATGGCGGCCGGAACGTTTCCGGCCTGGTCTCCGGCGACACGCCCCAGGCCCTCCCTGGCCTGGCCTCGCCCGTCGTCGTGAACGCCGGCCAGACCGGCTACTACCGAACGCTCTACAAGGCCGCCGCCTTCGCACCTCTCGCCGCCCGCTTCGGCGAGCTCAGGGTCGCCGACCAGGTCGGCCTCCTGGACGATAGCCGCGCCCTGGGATTCGCCGGCTATGCGCCGATCGCCAACCACCTGGATTTGATCGCCGCGCTACCGCTCGACGCCGATCCCCTGGTCTGGAAGGACGCCGCAGGCAGCCTTGCGGGGATCGACAGCTATTTCGACGCCAGCCCCCAGCGGCCCGCCTGGCGCGCCTGGGTCTCCCACAGGCTCGCACCAAGACTAGCGCGCATCGGCTTCACCGCCCGACCGGGAGAGGCCGACAACATCGCGGTCGAGCGCGAGGGCGTCCTGTCGGCGCTCAGCCAGATCGCCGATCCATCCGTCCTGGCGGAAGCCCGGCGCCAGTTCGCCGCTGTCGGGGGCGATCCCGCCAAGCTGCCGGCCGAAACCCGCTCCTGGGCGCTGCTGGCGCTCGCGCGCGGCGCCGACGCCCAAACGTTCGACGCGCTCCTCGCGATCGCCCGCGCCACGAGCGATCCCCTGGCCAAGGCCCAGGCCTATAGCCGCCTCGCCTATGTCCAGGACCCGGCCCTGGCCCAAAGGGTGCTGGACATCGCCGTCGCCGACGAGACGCCGACCGCGCTCGGCCCTCGCCTGATCCAGGCGGTCTCCTTCGCGCATCCCGACCTCGCCTGGAGCTTCGCCCTGGCGCACATGGCCGAAATCTCGAAGTCCTTCGACTCCCTTACCCGCTCGACCTACGCCCCGCGCATCGCCAGCTCCTCGCACGACGCCCGCCGCGCCGACGAACTCGAGGCCTACGCAGCCAAGGCCATTCCCGCGGACGCCCAGGGCGAGGTCCGCGTCGCCGTGGCGCGCATCCGCTACGCCGCCGAGGTCAAGGAAAAGCGCCTGCCCGAAATCAGCGCCTGGCTTGCGGCGCATGGCGGCTGAAACTCTCGGGTCCTCGCCCTCCTTCGACGGGCGCGCGCCGGGCCGTTGTCAGCGCTGAGGTTCGCCCTGGTCCAGGATGGTCAGGCGGCGCACGGTCAGGTCGTCGATTTCGAGCTGCTTGATGCGCATGCGCTTCACCGAGGCGCGGCCGACGGCGAGTTTGCCGATCGCCATCACGCCCACCGCGAACGCGCCCATGCTCAGCGCGCCGAGCGCGAAGGCGCCCGCCAGACCGATGCCGATGCCGCCGGCGCCCGCCGCGGTGGAGACCGCCCCGCGCGGCCGCACGACCTCGATGATCTGGGCCCGGTTCACCGGTCCTTCTCCCGTTCGCCCACGGCCGCCTGGGCCGCGGCCAGTCGCGCGATCGGCACCCGGAACGGCGAGCAGCTCACATAGTCGAGGCCCACCTTCTCGCAGAACTCGATCGAGGCCGGGTCCCCGCCATGCTCGCCGCAGATGCCGAGCTTCATGCCCGGCCGCGCGCCTCGCCCGCGCTCGGTGGCGATGCGGATCAGATCGCCCACGCCTTCCTGGTCGAGGCTGACAAAGGGGTCCTTCTCGAAGATGCCCTTGTCGATATAGGGCCCGAGGAAGCGGCCGCTATCGTCGCGGCTGATGCCGAACGTCGTCTGGGTCAGGTCATTGGTGCCGAACGAGAAGAACTCGGCGTTTTCCGCAAGGTCGGCGGCGCGCAGAGCCGCGCGCGGCAGCTCGACCATGGTGCCGACCTGATAGGCGATCTCGCGCTTCTGCTCGCCCAGCACCTGCTTGGCCGTCCGGTCGGTAAGCTGACGCAGGTAGCGCATCTCCTCCCCCTTGGCGACCAGCGGGTGCATGATTTCCGGCACCGGCGGGGTCTTGCCGGAGGCGGCGATCTCGCAGGCGGCTTCGAAGATGGCGCGGACCTGCATCTCGTAGATCTCGGGATAGGAGACGCCCAGGCGGCAGCCGCGGTGGCCGAGCATGGGGTTGGTCTCGTGCAGCTCCTTGGCCCGGCGCATCAGCTTGGCGGCGTCGAGACCGGTGGCCT
>CAMFIW010000308.1 GCA_945952355.1 uncultured Phenylobacterium sp.
CGTCCTGCTCGCCTCAACCCGCCTCTGGATGCGGGCTTATGAGTCCACGACCTAGACCGCTCAGCGCCTATTTCGGTTGCGGGATCGGCGGCTCGGGCAGCTTGGGACCATCGGGCGATGGCGCCTTGGCCAGGTTCAGGTCGAGGTCGAGCTGCCGCGGCGACTGAGCCGTATGGGTGCGCAGGTAGACATAGAGGCCCAAGACCAGCGCGACGGCGAGCAGGATCGCCACCAGCCAGGCCAGGGCGACCTGGGCCATGCCGCCGGGTGCGGCCATCTCGTTGGATCGAAGAGACTTGGCCATGGATGGAAAACCGCCCCACCCGCGCGGGAGTTCCGGGACTTAAGCCGCGGCCCGTCTGTGCTACATATGTTCCGATGTCGTCTGAATCGCCCGCTCACCCCTTCGATGATCTCCCCGCTCCCCGCATCAGCGATCTGGCGCGCGTGCGCGGGCCCGGCGTCACGCCCGACTATCTCGAAGGCCTGAACCCCGAGCAGCGCGAGGCCGTGGAGGCGACCGAGGGCCCGGTGCTGGTCCTGGCCGGCGCGGGCACCGGCAAGACGCGGGTGCTGACCACGCGGCTGGCCCACATCCTGGCGGCCGGCAAGGCCAAGCCCTGGGAGCTGCTGGCCGTCACCTTCACCAACAAGGCCGCGCGCGAGATGCGCGAGCGGATCACCCACATCATCGGCCCGGAGGCCGAGGGCCTGCGCTGGCTCGGCACCTTCCACTCGATCGCCGCCCAGATCCTGCGCCGGCACGCCGAGCTGCTGGGGTTGAAGTCGAATTTCACCATCCTGGACACCGACGACCAGGAGCGGCTGATCAAACAGGTGATCGAGGCTGAGAACATCGACCCCAAGCGCTGGACGCCGCGCGCCTTCGCCGGGATGGTCGACCACTGGAAGAACCGCGGCTGGACGCCCGACAAGCTGCCGCCGTCCGAGGGCGCCTCGTTCGGGCCGAACAAGGGCCAGAAGCTCTACGGGCTCTACCAGGACCGGCTGCGGGTGCTGAACGCCTGCGACTTCGGCGACCTGCTGCTGCACAACCTAACGCTCTTCCAGAAGCACCCGGACGTGCTGGCGGATTTCCACAGGCGTTTCAAATACATCCTGGTCGACGAATACCAGGACACGAACGTCGCCCAGTACCTGTGGCTGCGCCTGCTGGGCCAGGCCAGCCAGAACGTCTGCTGCGTGGGCGACGACGACCAGTCGATCTATGGCTGGCGGGGCGCCGAGGTGGACAACATCCTGCGCTTCGAGCGCGATTTCCCGGGCGCCAAGGTGATCCGCCTGGAGCGCAACTACCGCTCGACCAGCCACATCCTGGCCGCCGCCTCGGGCCTGATCGCCGCCAACAAGGGTCGGCTCGGCAAGACGCTGTGGACCGAGAGCAATGGCGGCGAGAAGGTCGTGGTCAACGGCGTCTGGGATGGCGAGGCCGAGAGCCGGCTGATCGCCGACGAGATCGAGCGCGCCCATCGCGGCCGCACCGAGAAGGACCCGCGCAAGTACCGCGACATGGCGATCCTGGTGCGGGCCAGCTTCCAGATGCGCGCCTTCGAGGAACGCTTCGTCCTGCTGTCGATCCCCTACACGGTGGTCGGCGGCCCGCGCTTCTTCGAGCGGGCCGAGATCCGCGACGCCCACGCCTATCTGCGGCTGATCCAGTCGGAAGACGACGACCTGGCCTTCGAGCGGATCGTCAACGTTCCCAAGCGCGGGATCGGCGACACCACGGTCCAGAAGCTGCTGCAGATCGCCAGGCTGAATGGTGTGCCGGTGGTGGCCGCGGCCCGCGAGATCGTGCGCACCGACGAGTTGCCCGCGCGGACCCGGACGGCGCTCTCCAACTTCCTGCGCGACCTCGACCGCTGGCGCGTCCGGGCCGGCGAGGTCGCCCACGCCCGCCTCACCGAGCAGGTGCTTGAGGAGAGCGGCTATACGGACGCCCTGCGGCTCGACAAGACGCCGACCGCCCAGACCCGGCTGGAGAACCTGAAGGAGCTCGTCCAGTCGATGGGCGCCTTCGAGACCCTGCAGGCCTATCTCGAACACGTCTCGCTGGTCATGGATATGGACCGGGGCCCGCAGGCCGACGCGGTGCAGATCATGACGCTTCACTCGGCCAAGGGCCTGGAGTTCCCCCTGGTCTTCCTGCCCGGCTGGGAGGAAGGCGTGTTCCCCTCTCAGCGCAGCATCGACGAGAAGGGCGAGAAGGGGCTCGAGGAGGAGCGGCGGCTGGCCTATGTCGGCATCACCCGCGCCCGCGAGGAGGCCCGGATCTCGTTCGCCGCGAACCGCCAGGTCTATGGCCGCTGGACCAGCCAGCTGCCCAGCCGGTTCGTCGACGAATTGCCGCTGGCCAATGTCGAGGCGAGCTCGGAGACCGGCTATTACGGCGGCGGCCCGGGGATGCAGCAGCACGGCAGCCGATGGGACGAGAGCCCTTCGTTCGGCGCTGGCTATTCCTCGCCCGGCTGGAAGCGGGCCCAGGAGCGCAATTATCGCGGCAGCCACCTCGGCCGCCAGCAGGTGATCGAGGGCGAGGGCCGGCTGGTGGCGGTGTCCGAACCGTCGGCGGCCAGCGGCGCCTTCGCCCGGGGCGACCGGGTGTTCCACCAGAAGTTCGGCTATGGCCAGGTCAGCGGCGTGGAAGGGAACAAGCTGACCGTGGCCTTCGACAAGGCCGGCGAGAAGAAGGTGATCGACAGCTTCGTCGAGAAGGCTTGACCCCTCACCGCTCGTCCCGGCGAAGGCCGGGATGAGCGGTGCAAGATGGGCGGCCCCTAGAACCCGGCCCGCACACCGATCCAGTCATTGTAGGCGTAGGCCGGGCGGTCATAGGCCTGGCGGATCGCGACGCGGACCTGGCGCATGGCGTTGGTGGTGGCGACGCCTTCGCAACTGTTCGCGCGCAGCGACGGCGAGACGGGGGCGATCTGTTCGCCGAGCAGGCGGCAAACGCGCTGGGCGGTCTTCACCACACGATGGCGCAGCACGGCGCGGTCGGGCGCGGCGCGCAGGTCGAGGTCGTCGAAGCTGACCCGTTCGGTGAGGCTCGGCGGCGGATTGCGGCCATGGCCGGTGATGACCAGCTCGTCGAGGTCCTGGGCGAAGGCCGGCGCGGCGGCGGCCGTGAGCGCCACCGCGGTGGCGGCGAGGGCGAGATTGCGCATGCTGCGACATGCTCCTGTTCAGCGACCACGCCTGAACCCGCGGCCCTCGAAACGTCTCTCCCAGTCCCGGTTCTCCAATTCCCGTCGCGGCGAACCGGTTCCGCGCGGGCTTGCCGAGCGGCCCAAGGCCCCGCAAGGTGATCGGCGATAAGACATAAGGGAGGGCCGCATGCCCCAGATCGCCGCGAACGGCATCACGCTCGAATACGACGTCCACGGGCCGGAGAGCGGCGAGCCCTTGCTGCTGATCATGGGCCTGGGCGCCCAGATGACCCATTGGCCGCAGGCCTTCATCGACGACCTGGCCGCCCGCGGCTATCGCGTGATCCGCCACGACAACCGCGACGTCGGTCTCTCCGAGAAGCTCGACGCCGCCGGCGCGCCGGACATGCAGAAGGTCTATGGCGCCCTGATGGGCGGCGAGAAGCCGCCGGTGGCCTACCTGCTGAGCGACATGGCCACCGACGCGGCGGCCCTGCTGGACGCACTGGGCGTCGAACGCGCACATATCGTGGGCGCCTCGATGGGCGGGATGATCGCGCAAATGCTGGCGGCGGAGCATCCGCACAAGGTGCTGTCCCTGACCTCGATCATGTCGTCGACCGGCAACCCCGCCCTGCCCCCGGCCAAGCCGGAAGCCATGGCGCGGCTGAGCGACCGCGGACCCGACCCGCGCACCGACTTGGCGGGCTTCCTCGACCACGGCATGTCCGGCGCGCGGATCATGGCGGGCCCGAACTATGAGCCCGACGAGGTCGAAACTCGCGCCAACCTGCAGGCGGCGTTCGAGCGCTCGTTCTATCCGGTGGGCTTCCAGCGGCAGATGGCGGCCATCGTGGCCAGCGGCGATCGCCGCGACGCGCTGAAGACCATCACCGCCCCCACCGTCGTGATCCACGGCGTTGACGACCCGCTGGTGCCGAAGGACGGCGGAGAGGACACGGCCGCCAATATCGCCGGCGCCGAGTTGCACCTGCTGGAGGCCATGGGACACAACTTCCCCAAGCCGCTTTACGGCAAGGTCGCCGACCTGATCGAACGGGCTACGGCGCGGGCGCGGGCGGACGCCTAGCACTTGAATGCCATCCCGGTTTGCCCAGCAAGGGCAAGACCGGGCCCCATGGGCGCCGATCTATCCGGAAAGCCCCGTGCACCCTGGGTCCCGGAAAGGCGCTGCGCGCTTTCCGGGACGACACATTGGGGTGATCAACGCGGTGGCCACCAATTCGGGCGCCCAGGCCACACCGGCTGAAGAATTCGCATCGCTGGGGGAGCCAAGTCCGCGCGGCCGCCTATATAGGCGGCATGTGGGATTCGAAGCGGAAGGCCCTGTTCTTGAGCATGGGCGTGGCGACGGTGATCGCCCTGTCGGTGGGCGGCGCCCTGTCGCCGGCGGTCGGCGCCATGAGCGAAACCGTGCGCCTACCCGGTCCCGGCGACCTAGGGGTCCCGCCCGTGGCCTTGGCCGAGGCCGCCGACTGGGCGAGCGCAGGCCCCGGCATCCCGGACTATGTGATTGCGC
>CAMFIW010000309.1 GCA_945952355.1 uncultured Phenylobacterium sp.
GCGTCGCGTCGCGCCGTCTGGACCGAGGTGTTAAAGGTGATGGTCTCGCGCAGCCCGAAATGCGCGACATAGTCCTTGAAGTACTGCAGCAGCTGGGCGTGATGCGGGAAGTCCGGCCAGTCGGCCGGCGCCGGGAAGTCCTCGAAGGCCAGCCGCCATTTCGAGGTGTCGATGTGCAGGCTCTCGTAGCAGGCCGACAAGCCGTTGGGATTGTTGAAGTACCAGTTGCCGCCGATGTCGTCGGACATCTCGAAGCAATCGTACGGGATCCCGAAATCCTTCAGCCGCTTGGCCGTCGTGAAGCCTGAGCAGCCTGCGCCGATGATGCAGGCTTTGGGGAGACGCGGTTGGGACATGGGGGCAGCCTGGCTTTCCTTGACGAACCGAGCCTAGGAAGCGCCATGAGCGGCGTAAATCGTGCCGTGGCGTCAAGGCGGCCCTCAAATGCACCCGATCTACAATTTCTGATAATCTTCCTTAGGCGCGAATTGCATCCGCGGGCGGAAGCTAGCCTTTCGGCGGCTTTCGCATTCTGTTGGGATACGCCACCTCGCCCCGATCCAACATGCCGACGAACGTCTCGATCCGAGCGGCACGGGTCTTCGCGGTCTTGGCGTCGTGGATCCGGTAAAGCACCGCGTAGCGGTTCGCGCCGGTCAGCGTGGCGAAGAACGCCTTGGCGTTCGAATTGGCTTCGAACGCGGCCGCCAGGTCTGGCGGAACCTCGGCGCGGCTCTGAGCCGCATAGGCCGCCTCCCAACGGCCGTCCGCTTTCGCGCGCTCCACTTCCGCCAGCCCGGCCGCAGTCATTCGCCCGTCGGCGATCAGGCGGCTCGCGGTGTCACGGTTGATCTGGGACCACTTGCTGCGCGCGCCCCTCGGCGTGAAACGTACCAGCCAAGCGGTCTCGTCGAACTTGTCGAGCTGTCCGTCGACCCAACCATGCGCCAACGCAACCTCGATGGCCGCCGGTTTGCCAAGGCATGGGACGCCTGAGCCCTTCTTGGCGAACTTGATCCAGAGCCCCTTCGCTTCGCCACCGTGCTCCGCGAGCCAGCCCTGCCAGTCACCGGGCGTCGGAAACCTGAGGATCGGCAGGCCCTTGTGCTCGGAAGCCGTCACTCGGCCAGGGCCTTGGCGATCGCGCCCTCCAGCTCTTCGGGCTTGGTGGTCGGCGCGAAACGGCCCAGCACCTCGCCATCGCGCCCGATCAGGAACTTGGTGAAGTTCCATTTGATCGAACCGGTGCCGAGCACGCCCCGCTTCTGGCTCTTGAGGAAGTTGAACAGCGGATCGGCCTTGGGCCCGTTCACGTCGATCTTGCCCAGCACTGGAAATGTCACGTCATAGGTCAGCGAGCAGAAGTTGGCGATCTCGGCGGCATCGCCAGGCTCCTGAGCTCCGAACTGGTTGCAAGGAAACCCTAGCACCGCCAGGCCCTGCTCCTTGTGCTTGCGCCACAGCGCCTCCAGGCCCTCGTACTGCGGCGTGAACCCGCACTTTGACGCGGTGTTGACGATGAGCAACACCTTGCCGCGATAGTCCGAAAGCGGCGCGGGCGCGCCATCCGCCGCCCGCGCCGTGAAGTCGTAGATGCTGGCCATGACGCCCTCCTCCGCCCACCGCGATGGTGCGGCCGGCCGGTCGCCCAGGATGCGCGGATTTGGCGGCCCGCCAAGGCCCCGCTACGGCGCCTCAGCCCGTGGTGTCATCTGTGGGAGCGTCGGGTCCGTTCTTCTTGATCGATTCGATGGCGTTCTTGGCGCCGGCCTTGGACGCACAGCCCACGGTCGAGAGGATCACTTCGCTGTTGAGCTTGACGCGAACCCGGGACTTGCCCGCTCTGTCCTTGTAGACTTCAAATTTGCGAGCCGCGTCGGCCTCCTGGATCAGGTTTGGGTTGGCGTCCCTCGCGGCGAGGCGCCGAACCGGGCCGGCCGGTTCCGTCAAGGCGACCCATTGCGGTGGGCCTGACCAAGCGCCACATTCCGTATGCGCTCTCCCGAACGATGAACCGGAGTATGTCTCCATGCGCGCTATGCTGTTTTCCCCGCTCGTCCTGATCCTGGCGGCCGCGCCGGCGCTCGCCGCGCCGCCCGAAGTGACCGTCGCCATCGGTCCCAAGCTCCAGAAGGAAGCCGTCGAGCATCTCGGCGTCCGCGAGGTCGACCGGCTTGCTGACGACCTGAAGCGGTCGGTCGAGCGCGAACTTGGCCGCACCGGCGTGCTGTCCGGCGCCCGGATCGAGCTCGTTCTTACCGACGCCAAGCCCAATCGTCCGACGTTCAAGCAGATGGCCGACAAGCCCGGCCTGTCCTATGCCAGCTTCGGCCTGGGCGGAGCCTCGATCGAGGGCAAGGCGATCTCGACGGACGGCACGGTGACGCCCTTGAAGTACCAGTGGTACGAGAGCGATATCCGCTGGGCCCGCGAACGCGTGACCTGGGGCGATGCAGACACCGCCTTCGGCCAGTTCGCCCGGCGCCTCGCGCGCGGTGAGACCTACGCCAGCCGTTAATTCCCTTGCGTGAGGCCGCGGCGCGGGGTTTCCTCCGCGCCGCGCGCCGACGGCCCTCCCCCTCCCGTCCGCGCTGGGGATGAAACGACGATGACGGCGCCGCAGCGACGCTCCAATTGGACCATGGCCGCCTTCGCGGCGCCCTGCCTGCCCATGGCCGGCCTCGGCCTCCCCCTGGTCGTTTATCTACCCGAGTTCTATTCCAGCGAGCTCGGCTTGAGCCTGGCCCAGGTGGGCGCCGCCTTCGGCGCCGTTCGCCTGCTGGACATGGCCTTCGACCCGTTTATCGGCGGCGTGATGGATGGCACGCGCACCCGGTTCGGCCGGTTCCGGCCCTGGTTCGCGCTGGGCGCGCCGATCCTTATGCTGGCGACCTACATGCTGTTCATGGCGCATCCAGGCGTCGGCGTCGGCTACCTCTGGACCTGGCTCCTCGTCCTCTATGCCGGGGTGTCGATCGCCAGCCTTTCCCAGCTCGCCTGGGGCGCGGCCATCTCGCCGCACTACGACCAGCGCTCTCGCGTCTACGGATGGTGGCAGGGCGGCAATGTCATCGGCATGATCCTGGTGCTCACCCTGCCCGCCCTGCTTCCGTATCTCGGCGTGAAGGGCCATGCCGAGGCGGTGGGCGCCATGGGATGGTTCGTAGTCGCCCTCCTGCCGATCACCGTGGCCCTGGCCGTGGCGCGCGTCCCCGAGCCGGTCTCGCCAGTCCGCAAGGAGAGATCGGGTCTTGGCGAGTACTTCAAGCTCCTTCGCCGGCCGAGCGTGGCGCGCCTGCTGGTCGTCGACTTCCTGGTCGGCACCGGCCCGGCGATCACAGGGGCCCTGTTCTTCTTCTATTTCGGCCGAGCAAAGGGCTTCGAGAAGGCAGCCGCCAGCCAACTGCTGCTGATATATTTCATCGGCGGCCTGGTCGGCGCCCCGATCTGGACCTGGCTGTCATATCGCCTGCAGAAGCACCGCACCCTGGCGCTCTCCAGCATGTTCTATGCGGCCGTCACCATCGCCGCCCTGTTCATTCCGCACGGCAATTTCCCCATCGCCGCCTTGATGATGTTCTTGGCCGGGATCAGCTACGCCGCGGGCGCCTTCCTGCTGCGCGCGATGATGGCCGACGTCGGCGACGAGGTGCGGCTTGAAACCGGCGCGGAACGCACCGCCCTGCTCTACGCCCTGCTGTCGGGCACGGTGAAGATCGGTTCCGCCCTGGCCGTGGCGATCACCTTCCCGGCCCTGGCGGCCATGGGCTTCGATCCCAAGGCCAAGACCGGCGAGGCCGGCATTCCCGGCCTCATGGCGATGTTCGCCATGGCGCCGGCCGCCCTGGCCGTCGTCGGCGGGGCGATCATTGCCGGCTTCCCCCTGCACGCCCGGCGTCACGCCGAAATCCGCGACGCCCTGGCCGCTCGCGATCTCGCCGAGGCGGGTCCGGAGATGGGCCAGAAGCCGCGCTTCGCTGAGGAGATTCATCCCGTGTCGCCGGCGGCCGAATGAGCGAGCCGCAGATCGACCGCCTCCTGGCGATCATGGCGCGGCTGCGCGACCCCGAGCGCGGGTGCGCCTGGGATCTGGAACAGACCTTCGCCACCATCGCCCCCTATACGGTCGAGGAGGCCTATGAGGTCGCCGACGCGATCGAGCGGAACGATCTCGCCGATCTGCGTGACGAGTTGGGTGACCTGTTGCTGCAGGTGGTGTTCCATTCGCGGATGGCCGAGGAGGCCGGGAATTTCGGCTTTGACGACGTGGCGCGCGCCATCTCCGAAAAGATGATCCGCCGCCATCCGCACGTGTTCGGCGACGAACAACAAAGGACCAGCGACGAGCAGACCCGGGCTTGGGAGGTGATCAAGGCTCAGGAGCGCGGCGGCAAGGGCCGCAATGCGAGCCTGCTTGACGACGTACCGACCGGCCTGCCCGGCTTGACCCGCGCAGTGAAGCTCTCCAAGCGCGCGGCCGGCGTGGGCTTCGTGTGGCCGACCGTGGCCGAGGTGGTCCGGAAGCTGGACGAGGAGATCGGCGAATTGAAGGCCGAGATCGCCGCCGACGACCGGGAGAAGGCCCGAGCCGAGCTCGGCGACGTGCTGTTCGTGGTAGCCAATATCGCCCGCACGCTCGACATCGACCCGGAAGATGCTTTGCGCGCCACCAACGCGAAGTTCGCCCGCCGCTTCCGCCATATCGAGC
>CAMFIW010000310.1 GCA_945952355.1 uncultured Phenylobacterium sp.
GCGTCGCCGGCCGCGACGAGCCCCTTTTTCCGCCGCGCGAGGCCGCGACCATAGAGGGACCAAGGCATCTTCGGCGTCATGCGAAGCGCCTGGTCATAGTCGTCGATGGCCGCGTCGAGCTCACCCCGCCGCAGATGCACCATGCCGCGGCTGTCGAGGATGGCAGGGTCCTTGCGGCCCTTGTCGAGCGACAGGTTGCAGTCGGCGAGCGCCGCGTCGAGTTCCTGGCCCCAGAGCGCGCGGGTCCAGCATCTCTGGTTCAAGATGTTGGACATTTGCTTGTCCGCCGGGTGCGCCGCGATCCACCGATCATAGTAGACGATCGCTTCCTTGAACTGGCCCTCATCTCCCAGCAGGCGCGCGATGTCGATGAGCTGGTTGGATTCCGGAGGCGCATCCTTGAGCGTCGCCTCCAGGTCCAGCCGAGCCTTGGACAGGTCCTTGGCGGCGAGATGGAGCCGGGCCCGACGCATGCGCGCAGTGGTGTCCCCGGGCGCAAGCCGAACCACCTCGTCCATGTCGGCCAGGGCCAGGTCGCTCTTGCCCTGCTGGGCGTAGAGATCGGCCCTGGCGAACCGCGGCGCGGAGGCCTTGGGATCGAGCTCGATGGCCTTGGCGTAGTCGGCATAGGCGGCGGCATAGTCGTGGCGGGCCGCCGAGGCGGCCCCTCGCCGGGCGTAGGCGTCGGCGTCGGCAAGCGGCTCGGCGGCCGAGGGCGCAGCGGCGATCTTGGCCGGCGCGGGCCCGTCGAGATGGAAGACCGGACCGCCGTTGTAGGTGAAGTAGACCCGGCTCTGGCTGTTCGACACGAAGATGCGGTGCGACAGGAAGAAGTCCGCGCCTATCAGCATGTCGGCGTCGGGAAGCTCGATATCGGAGATGCGCAGGCGGGTGTTGCGGATCTGCTCATCGCCGAAGGCGAAGCTGGCGACGGGGGCGAGCCAGGTGTCCACCCGGCGGCCCGAGACGCCGTACGAGGCCGAGGTGATGGCGACACCTTCGGAACTGGTCTTGATCCCCGCCTTGGCGGCCGAGGAGACCTTGAGCAGCGAGGTCGAACTGCCGGTGTCGAGGATGGCGCGGATCGGCTGGCCGGTGACCGCGGCCGAAACGACGATGTCGGGGCGGTGGCGCGAGCGGACCCCCATGGTCAGCATGCCGGCCTGATGGTCGGCCGACCAGTAGGCCAAGTAGGCGTCCTTGCAGTCGTCGACGGTGAACAGGCGAATGACGCCGTTGGCGAGATCATACTCGACATCGAACCGGCCGAGCAGGTTCTGGCCAAGCAGGCCGGCGTCCTCGGCGTCGGCAGAGGCTCCGCCGATCAGGAAGGTGGCGCTGCCGAGCGGGATGCCCGCCAGCTCGAAGGACGGGGCGACGCCGACGTCCATAGCTGCCTCGCCTGACACGCCGCGCACCCCCTTGAAGGAGCCGCGTCCCTTCACGCCCGTCTTGTTGGCCGCGGACCAAGTCATGGTGCTGATGAAGGCGCCGCTGTCGGCGGTGAACAGGACATCGTGGCCATTGATCCTGGCCGGGATCAGCGGCCGCAAGCCCCGCATGGTGACGGGAAGCTCGGCGACCTTCTTGAAGCTGCAAGCGGCCTGGGCGGGAAGCGCGGCCGTGGCGACCACCGCCGCCAACAAGCCTCCGGAAAACAGGGCTCTGCTCGTCATGAGGGAAAGCTTAGAGCGCCGCCGCCTGGGCGGGAATACAAGCTTGGCCTTTTTTTCCTTAGAACCCCGCCGTGTTGGTCGGCAGGCCGAGATAGAGGCGGCCGGCGGTCTCTAGGATGTTGGGCGAGACCATGAAGTGCTGGGTGGCGACGTGGATGTCGCGGAACTGACGCTGCAGGGGCGAGGCGGCGTAGACCGAGGTCCCGCCGACCAGGGTGTACATGGCGTCGACCACGGCGACCGACTCGGAGACCGCGTGGTTCACGGCCAGGCGCATGTCGCGGCTGAGCGCCAGGGGCACGGGCTCGGGGCGCTGGGCGGCGTCCCAGGCGGCGTCGATGGTCCCGTAGAAGAAGGCGCGGGCGGCGCGTAGGCGGGCCTCGGCGCGGGCGACTTCGAGCTGGACGTGCGGGCGCTCGGCGAGCGGGGCCTGCGACCCGCCGCGACGCTTCTCGCCGGCGACTCGCAGGGCCTCGTCGAGGGCGGCGCGGGCGACGCCGAGCGCCACGGCGCCGATCCCTTGGGCGAGCGGCGAGAAGGCTGGGAAGCGATAGAGCGGACGGTCGGGCAGCTCCTTGACCAGGACACCGGCGGCATGGCGCTCCGGCACGAAGACGCCTTTCACCTCGAAGGCGGTGCTGCCGGTGCCGCGCAGGCCGGAGACCTGCCAGGTGTCGAGGGAGACGACCTGGTCGCGCGGGAAGAACAGCATGTGGTTGCGCGGGAAGCCGGCGGAGTTCTTCAGCGGCTCGCCGTTCTCGACCAGGATGCAGCCGCCGCCGATCCAGTCGGCGTTGGGCGAGCCGGACCCCCAGTCCCAGCGGCCGGTGACGCGGAAGCCGCCCTCGACGCGGGTGGCGACCCCATTGGGGGCGAAGACGCCCGTGGCCAGACTGTCTGGCCGGTGCATCATTTCCCGGACCACCTCGGGCAGGAGGCGGCCGAAGGCCAGCGTGGTCGTGCAGGCGATGAACACCACCCAGCCGCTGGCGGCGTCGCCCTGGGCCAGGGCCTCATAGACCTCCGCCGCGGTGCGCGGCGAGACTTCCAGGCCCCCGCAATCGGTGGTGACGAACAGACGGTAGAAGCCGGCCTCGCCGAGCGCGCGGGACAGATCGGGCGGAATCCGGCCGGCGGCCTCGATCTCCGACGCCCGAGGCGAGATCTCGACGGCCAGGCGACGGGCCCGCTCGACCAGATTGGGTTCCACCGCCATCACTTCGTCCTCGGCGCGCCGGGCAGGTTCATCGGGAAATCCGGCGACCAGTGGGTGGCGGTGCCAGCGGCGACGTACCAGGCGACCAGGATGGCGCAGATGACGGCGCCGGGCGTGGCGCTGTTGGTGCGGCGGTAGGTGAAGGCGGCGATGACGCCGAGCGCCGCGAGCAACGGCACGAACGGGATGGCGATGATGGCGCTGAGCGGTTCGGTCGGGGTGAGCAGGGATCCCGTTGCGAACAGCCAGCCGTATTCGAGGCAAAGCAGCACGATAAAGCCTCCGGACATGGCAAGGGCCGCCGTGACGAGCTGGCTCGCCTCGCCCTCGCCCTTGATGGCCAGCGCGGTGTGAAGGGCGCGGGTGGAGACCAGGAAGTAGATCGTCCAGGGTGCGACATAGGCGGCGAAGATCGCCGCGTGCGCACCGTCGAGCGGCTTCAGACCGAGCACCCAGAAGCGGAAGTCGACCTTGAACACCGCGTCCACCAGGGCCAGCGCGGCATAGCCGATCGCGACGGTCGTCACCGCCAGGACCGCGCCACGCGCCCGGCCCGCGCGAACAAAGGTCGGGCGGCCCGCACGGGTGACCACGCCGAGCCCGATGGTGATCAGCCCGTTCAACATGGCCCAGACCAGGAGCTGGTTGTGAACCCATTGGGGGAAGAACCGATTGGGCAGGAACAGGTAGCCCAGTTTCATGAAGAGGAAGAAGCTGGCCGCGGGAATGGCGGCGGTGAGGAAGGCGGCGATGCGCCAGCTGGGACCGCGCCGCTCGCCCACGACCTCAGCGGGGTGGGCGAGAGACGCGAACGGCGGCGTCGCGAGCAGCAAGGAAAAGGCGCCGAGCATCATCACCACGAATCCCAGGAAGCCCATTCCCGTGCCGATCTCCTTCCAGAGCCAGATTTGGTCCAAGGGGTCCCGCGGCGCCCCGGCGCCGACGAGCGTCTTCTGGAACCAGTCGACGGCGTGACCGACGCCAGCGCGGGAGAAATGCTCCCAGGGGTGGGTGACCGGCGGGTTGTAGAAGATCCGGCCGGCGCCACGGGCGAGATCCCCGTAGAGCTTGGCCTCGGCGACCGGAAAATCGACGCCGAACAAGGCGCGCAACCGTGGCGACTGGCCCACTTGAGAGCCCTTGGGAACTCCCCACATCAAGGGCGCGAACTCGTCGTACTGGCCGAACACGACGGCGAGATTGCGCGGCCAGGCGGGCGTGCCGGGACGCGGCGGTCCGAACAGGCCGACGGTGGACCCCTCCAGCACCATGGACCGGTAGCCATCCGGCTGGGCAAGCGCGGCGGCCAGCACCGGAGCGCCGCCCATGGAGTGGCCCTCGAGGCCGATGCGGGCGCGATCGACCATGGGCTGGGACTGGAGGAAGGCGAGCGCGGCGGGGCCGCCGAAGTCGTCCGAGCCGACATTGCCGCCGGACTGGCCGTGACCGGTCATGTCCATTGCCAGGACCACGTAGCCCCGTCGGGACAGTTCTATCGCGAAGGGCGACTGCATCTCGCGGGTGTTGATGTAGCCGTGGCTGGCCAGGACGGCCGGGGCGCGGTGGGCGGCGTCGGCGCCCTTGGGGACATAGAGCAGGCCCGACATCACCACGCCGCGCGGCGCCGGGAAGCGGACGTCGGTGACCGTGACCTGGCCGAACGAGGTCTGGACCGCATGGGCGAGCAGGCTGCCGGCCAGGATCAGGATCCAGCCCAGGGCGAACAGCCCCCACCGACCACGCATCGCCGCCTCCCCAGACGAACATCGATAGTTGGACTATGGGGGCGTTGCGGGGCGAGCGGCAAGGGAAGCG
>CAMFIW010000311.1 GCA_945952355.1 uncultured Phenylobacterium sp.
GGACCGTCTTCACCTGTACGCCGATGCGCGCCAGGATGGCGCCGGCGACCAGCGGCATGGCGAGGCCCATGGCGATGATCGCGGGGCCGGCGCCCAGCAGGCGCGCAACCGGCTGGGCCAGGCTCGCGCCGATGATCGCGCCGACTCCGCCACAGGCGACGGCCAGGCCGAGCAGGGCGGGCGAGAGGCCGACGACCTTCAGGCAGAACAGCATGTAGGTGGCCGAGAAGACGCCGCCGAACAGGCCGTTGCAGGTGGCGACGACGAGCAAGGGGCGGACACGCGGTTCGGCCCAGGCCAGGCGGAAGCCTTCGCGGGCGTCGGCGAACGGATGCTCGGCCGGGGGCGGCTCGGGTTTTTTCTCCGCGTGCTTGATCGTGGTGAGGACGGCGGCCGACGCCAGATAGGTCACCGCGTTCACGGCGACTGCGAAGGGGGCGGTCAGCCACTGGAAGAGCAGACCGGCCAGGGCGGGGCCGCCCATCTCCGCGACCGACTCGGTGGCCGAAAGCTTGGAATTGCCGTCGACCAGCCGGTCCTTGCCGATCAGGCCGGGCAGGTAGGCGTGGTCGGCCATGTCGAACAGCACACTGGCGGCGCCCACCAGGGCGGCGGCCACCATGACCTGGCCCAGGGTCAGCAGGTGCAGCCACGCGGCGATCGGCACGGTGATCAGAACGGCGGCGCGGACGAGGTCGGCGCCGATCAGGATCGGCCTGCGCCGGCGCCGGTCCACGAAGCCGCCGCCGGCCAGGCCCACGAAGAAGGCCGGGCCGTAGGACAGGGCGGCCAGGACGCCGAGCACCGATGGCGTCGCGTTTAGGAACAGGACCGCTGTCATCGGCAGGCCCTCCCGCGTGATGCGGGCCCCGAAACTGGAGATGCCCTGGGCCGCCCAGAGTCGGGCGAAGGCGGGATCGCGCCACAGCGGGCGCGGGGAAGGGGAAGACATGGAAAGGTCCGTCGAAGGGCCGGCCGCGAGGCCATGCATCCGGACGCGCGGAGGCGCCTCGGGTCGACGGTGAGCCTAGTTTTTCGCCGCTCGCCGCGGCTCACCTTGGCGCGCTAGAGGCCAGAGGGCCTCCTGCAAGTCAAGCTTGCGCGGGTCAGGCCGGAAACGCGCCGGCCGCGAGGCGGCCTTTGTGCAACACCGTGCGGCGTGGCGGCAGGCGGGCGACCGCCTCGGCGGCGCAGGCGGCGTCGACCAGGACGAGGTCGGCGGCGTCGCCCGGCTTCGGCCAGGCCTGCTGGCCCTTGGCGTCGAGCGGGGCAGGGCCGCCGGTCGCCAGGCTGATCGACTGGCCGAGCGAATATTCGTCGTTCCAGCCGTAGAGCTGGCAGGCGAGGTTGGCCTTCCGCAGCATATCGCAGTCGCCGAACACGCCCCAGAAATCGACGACGGTGTCGGTGCCGGTGAACACCTTCACGCCCTGGGCGCGCAGGATCGGGATCGGCATGACCCGCCGGCCGAGCGGGATGGTCGAGGCGACCGACATGCCGAGCGCCGCCATACGCGCGGCGAGGTCCGTCACCTCGGCGTCGGACAGCGACATCAGGCTGAAGCAGTGGCTGAAGGTGACCTTGCCGCGCAGGGCGGGCTCCGTCTCGACCCGGTCGGCGATGCGCTTGATGGCCGCGATTCCGCTCTCGCCAGGCTCGTGCAGGTGCATGTCGATCGGCGCGTTGAACTCGTGGGCGATCTCAAGCACCGCGTCGACCGAGCGCTCCATGTCGCCGTCGAGGGTGGTGGGGTCGATGCCGCCGACATGGGTGGCGCCCGCCTTCATGGCGTCGCGCAAGGTCTGCTGCAGGCCGACCCGGATCAGGCCGTGCTGCGGGAAGGCCACGATCTCGTGGCCGAAGGTGTCGCCCCGGCGGTCCAGCTCGGCCTTGAGGTGGACCACGTTCTGGACGCCGATGACCGGATCGACGTTGCACTGGCTGCGGGCGAAGGTCGTGCCCTGGGACTGGCAGAGGTTGACCAGCTTGCCGGCGCGGGCCTCCAGGCCGGGCAGCATGCCCGGCAGCAGCTTCTGTTCGAGGGCGATCTGGCCGGGGATGCCGTTGCGGCGCTTGAGCGGCGCATGCCAGGGCTCGCCGTACCAGGTCTTGTCCAGGTGGATATGCATGTCGCGGAACGACGGCAGCATCAGCAGGCCCCTGGCGTCATGGGCGGGACCGACCGCGGGCGCCGAGCCCGCAGGACGCAGCGCCGCGACGCGGCCGTCGGCGATCTTCACATCGAACAGGGCGGTGCGGGTGGCGACGACGTCATCGCCGTCGCGGTCGTAGCCGGTCTCCAGGCGAACGTTGCGCAGGGTGTAGCCGGCGGCGGTGGCGGCGAAGGCGGGCGTGGCGGCGAGCGCCACGGCGCCGGCGAGCATGGAGCGGCGGGTGGTCATGCCGCTGGCGTGCGAGGTTCGGGCGACGGCGTCAAGCTGGGGACTGTATCGCCATTCCGTGTGGGGCGATTCTGCCGCCCGAGACGGAATGGCGTTCCTGTCCCCAACGCGAGCGCCGTCTTCGGGGACAGGAACACAATTGCTGGCGCAATTGCGATCCAGTCCCCTGGCCTCAGAACGCGCCGCCCGCCCGCAGATTGATGCCGTATTCGAGAAAAGCCTTGAGACAGGCCAGCATGTGCATCCAGCCGCCGGCGTTGCCGTGGGACGCTTCGAAGCCGGCCTCGTCGGGCCGCCAGCCGCTCTCGGAGACCTGAACCATGGTGTTGTCGGCGTCGATCCGCTTGAAAGCCATCTCGACGCGGGTGAATTCCGCTTCGCGCGCCGAGGGCCATTCGAAGACGATGCGCTCGTCTTTCACGACCTCGCGGACCACGACGTCGAAGGGCTGGTCCACCTCGGCGAACTTCCACTTGACGGTGGTCCCGGCGACCAGCGGCGCGCTGGCGGTCTGGACGAAATAGCCGGTCAGCTTGGCGGGGTTGGCGACCGCGTCGAACACCTCCGCGACGGGGCGGCGGATCTTCAGTTGCACCTGGAACTTGGGGTCCATGAGCGGCTCCTGCGCTTGCGTGCCGCCGTAATATGTTATATAAACATAACATGTCAAGCGACGAGGCGGACGACCTGGTTTTCAAGGCGCTGGCGGACAGCCGGCGGCGGCGCATTCTCGACCTGCTGAAGGATGCGCCCCGGACAACCGGGGACCTGTGCGAGCGCTTCGAGGGCGCGCTCGACCGCTGCACAGTGATGCAGCACCTGGGCGTGCTGGAGCGGGCCGGTCTTGTGATCGCCCGGCGCGACGGCCGCAACCGCTGGAACTACCTGAACGCGGGGCCCTTCAAGGACATCTACGACCGCTGGATCTCGGCCTATGCGGGCGAGGCAGTGGAGCTGCTGGCGCGACTTAAGCGAGACCTGGAGACGACGGCGGGGCCCTGACCTGCGCCGGCGCGACCGAGTTTCGTCTCCCCTTCTCGCGCCGATAGCCGCTAAGCTCCCCGCCATGTGCGATACCCTCACGGCCCTGGCGTCCGAGACCGCGCGGGGCGCCGCCCTGTTCGCCAAGAACAGCGACCGCGAGCGCAACGAAGCCCAGGTGGTCGAGACGCATCCGGCCCGACGAGGCGATCCGGGCGGGCGGTTGAAACTCACCTATGTCGACATTCCCGACGTCGCCCAGAGCCATGCCGTGCTGATCAGCCGGCCGTTCTGGATGTGGGGCGCGGAGATGGGCGCCAACGAACATGGGGTGGTGATCGGCAACGAGGCGCTGCATGCCAAGCGCCCGGCCCAGCGGCGACGGGCGCTTACGGGAATGGACCTGCTGCGGCTCGGCCTGGAGCGCGGGGCGAGCGCGGCCGAGGCTGTGCAGGTGATGATCGAGCTCCTGGAGACCCATGGCCAGGGTGGCGACTGCGGGCACCTGGGCCGGTTCTACTACAACAACGGCTTCATCGTCGCCGACGCGGCGGAGGCCTATGTGCTGGAGACCGAGCGGCGGCGCTGGGTGGTGGAGAAGGTCGCCGACCGCCGCGCGCTGTCGAACGCCTATTCCATCGGGCCGGGGTTCTCGGCGATCAGCGCCGAGCTGATGGCTGAAGCGCCGGCCGGCGGGCCGTTCGATGTCGCCGCCCACCTCCTCGACGAGGCGCGTGACGCCGTGAGCTTCGGGCGCGGCCGCTGCGCGCGAGGGCAGGCCCTTCTGGACGAGAAGGCCGGTCGCATGGCGCTCGCCGACATGATGGCGATCCTGCGCGACCACGGCGCCGCGGCGGACTGGAGCCCGGCCAATACGGTCGGCCGCACGATCTGCATGCACGCGGCGGCGGGGCCTCGCCGCAGCCAGTCGGTCGCCTCGATGGTGTCGGAGCTGACGCCGCGGCGGACTGTCCACTGGATGACGGGGACCTCGGCGCCCTGCCTCAGCGTGTTCAAGCCGGTGGTGTTCGGGGTCGACCTGCCCACCATGGGAGCGGCGCCCAGCGACCATGCGGACGAGGAGAGTCTTTGGTGGCGGCACGAGCGCCTGCATCGCGCGGCGCTCGGCGATCATGCGACGGCGCATGGCCTCGTCGCCGTCGAGCGCGACGCCCTGGAGGCGGACTTTCAGGCGCGGGTGGACGCCGCCTCAGACGATGATCTCGGGATGGTCATCGCCGGCTGCTGGCGAGACGCGGCGGCCGCCGAAGCGCGCTGGACCACTGCGCTGACGACCATGGCGCGCGGCGCGAACCCGGCCGC
>CAMFIW010000312.1 GCA_945952355.1 uncultured Phenylobacterium sp.
AGTCTCGTGGGCTCGGAGATGTGTATAAGAGACAGGCCCTGCAGGTCGAGGGCGAACATGGCCAGTTCCTGCATCGAGGCGCCGGCCACAAGCTTGCCGATGGAGTTCTCCGGCCCGGGGGTCTCGCCCTTGGAGAGCGCGCTTATGGCGCGCATGCCGGTGTATTTCAGCCCGCTGGCCTTGACCGCGAACTGTGCGAGCCGCGAGCGGACCATGGGGTCGTCGATGGCGGGACCGTCGGCGGTCTCCAGCTCCAGGCAGTAGTTGAACAGGTCCGGGAAACCGGTCGGCATGCCCGAGCCGATCGACAGGCGCTCGTTCATCAGCGTGGTCAGCGAGACCTGCCAACCCTGCCCCACCGCGCCGAGACGCTGGGCGTCGGGGATCCGGACGTCGGTGAAGAACACCTCGTTGAAGCCCGACTGGCCGTTCACCTGCTTGATCGGGCGGATCTCGATGCCCGGCGACTTCATGTCCAGCCAGAACATGGTCAGCCCCTTGTGCTTGGGCACGTTGGGGTCGGTGCGGGTGATCAGGATGCCGTAATCCGAGTTCTGGGCGCCGCTGGTCCAGATCTTTTGGCCCCGGATGATCCAGTCGCCCGTACCGTCATTGGCCGGCTCGGCGCGGGTGCGCAGGCCGGCCAGGTCCGACCCGCCGGCCGGCTCGGAGAAGAGTTGGCACCAGACGTGCTCGCCCGAGGCCAGGGGCGGCAAGAGCGCGCGCTTGTGGTCCTCGTTGGCCCAGGCCATCAGGGTCGGACCGCACATGCCGTGGCCGATGATGAACAGGCCGCCGAGGCCGCCATAGACGCCCTCCTCCTGGCCCCAGATCACCCGCTCTATCGGGGTGGCGCCGCGGCCGCCATATTCCTTCGGCCAGTGCAGGCAGGCCCAGCCGGCCTCCGCCTTCTTCTTCTGCCAGGCCTTGGCGGCGACGATCGGATCTTCGCTCTTCAGGGCCGAGTTGCCGAAGGTGGCCTGGCTGAGCTCGGCCTCCAGATGCTTTGGCGCGTTGGCCTGGATCCAGGCGCGGACCTCCGCGCGGAACTGGGCTTCCTGGGGGGTGTCGTCGAAGTTCATCTTCCAGCTCCTCAGGCGGCCACGGGGGCGTCGTTGCGGCGGCGCATGCGCTCGATCAGCAGGTCTTCCCAGGTGGTCTGGGAGCCGATGGCGAGCGCGAGGCCGTTGGCGCGGCGGTAGAACAGGTGGCAGTCGAACGCCCAGGTGAAGCCCATGCCGCCGTGGACCTGAATGTTGTTCTTGGCGCAGTGCTGGTAGGCCTGGGTCCCGGAGACCCTGGCCGTGGCCGCGGCCACCGGCAGTTCGGCCGAGCCCGTCGAGAGGGCCCAGGCTCCGTAATAGGCGTTGGAGCGGGCCAGGGTCGCGGCGACGTACATGTCGGCCAGCATGTGCTTGATCGCCTGGAACGAACCGATCTGGCGGCCGAACGCCATGCGTTCCAGGGCGTAGTCGCGGGCCATCTCCAGTGCGCGGTCGGCGCCGCCCACCTGTTCGAAGGCGATCAGGACGGCGGCGCGGTCCAGCACGTCGGAGACGATGCGCCAGCCCTGGCCGGGCTCGCCGAGCCGTTCGGCCGGCGCGCCGTCGAAGGTGACCTTGGCCTGGCTGCGGGTGGGGTCGATGGTGTCCAGGGTCTCGCGGGCGACACCGGGGCCGTCCAGGTCGACGATGAACAGCGATACGCCCTGCGGCTCCCGAGCCGCGGCGATGGCGAGGCCGGCGACGTCGCCGTCCGCCAGGGGCGACTTCACGCCGGTGAGCTTGCCGTTCGCCACCTGCGCCTTGATGGCCTTCTCGGTGACACGGCCGGAGCCCTCGGCCAGTGCCAGGGTCCCGATCACCTCGCCCGAGGCCAGTTTGGGCAGCCACATCTGCTTCTGGGTCTCGGTCCCGGCGAGCATCAGGGCTTCGGCGGCCTGGTAGATGGAGGAGACCATCGGCGCCGGCGCCACGGCGCGGCCGAGTTCCTCGGCGATCACGCAAAGCTCCAGATGGCCCAGGCCGACGCCGCCGTATTCCTCGGGGATCGCGGCGCCGAGGAAGCCCATCTCTGCCATGCCCTTCCAGAGCTCGCGGTCGAAGGGCTCAGGCCCCTCGAGGATCGCGCGCACGGCCTTGGACGATGAGCGGTCGGCGAGGAACTTCCGCGCCTCGTCGCGTAGCTGCTTCTGCTCGTCGGAAAAGTCGAAGTTCACTGGCGGCCTCCCTGCCCGTGTTCGGGTCGTTCGCCTTGCTGCCCGTCCTGTCGCTGCGGCAGTCAAAGCCCGCCGCTTGCCTGACGCAAGGACCGGGCGTTCAGCTAGCCGCAACAAGAGGGAGGCGCGCATGGACCTGGGCCTGAAGGACAGGGTGATCTTCGTGGCCGGCGGCAGCCGGGGGATCGGCCTCGGCATCGTCGAGGCCTGCCTGGCCGAGGGCGCCAAGGTGGCGATCACCGCCCGCGGCGCCGACGCGTTGGAGGCGACCCGCAAGGCGCTGGCCGACCGGTTCGGCGCGGACCGCCTGTGGTCCATGGCCGGCGACATGCGCGACACCGCCACCATCGAGAAGGCCCTGGCCGGCTGCGAAGCCGAGTTCGGGCCGATCTACGGGGCGGTGGCCAATGTGGGGCTCTATCCGACGCCGCTGGGCGCGGAGGTCGACGACGAGACCTGGGACGCCGCCTTCTCGCAGAACCTGGGCTCGGCCTGGCGGCTGGCGCGGGGGGCCTACCGCCTGATGGCGCCGCGGGGCGAAGGGGCGATCCTGTGCATCAGCTCGATCGCGGGCCTGGGCGCGCTCGGCACGCCGCTGACCTACGGCACGGCCAAGGCGGCGATGAACCACATGGCCAAGGAGCTGGCGCGGATCGCCGGGCCGTCCGGCGTGCGGGTCAATGTGATCGCGCCCGGCAACATCGTCTTCCCCGGCGGCGAGTGGGAAAGCCGCTCGACCGGCCCGCGCGCCGGCGCCTGGACCCGCTGGCTGGAACGCGAGGTGCCGATGAAGCGCTTCGGCAAGCCGGAAGAAATCGGCTCGGCGGCGGCCTTCCTGCTGAGTCCCCAGGCGAGCTTCGTGCACGGCGCGATACTGCCCGTCGACGGCGGCCAAACTCGGTAGAAATTGGCCCGATAGATCTTGAGGAGAGACCCATGGACTACCAGCATCTCGATGTCCGCGTCGAAGGCGAGGTCGCCTGGGCGACCATGAATCGGCCCGACCGGCTGAACGCTCTCAACCCGCGCCTGGTGGAGGAACTGCGGGACTTCTTCGTCGGGCTCTACTGGCGGCGCGACGTTCGGGTCGTGGTGCTGCGCGGCGCGGGCAAGGCGTTCTGCGCGGGGCTCGACCTGAAGGAGCGGACCGGGGACAACGCCGACCGCTCGGTGGGCGCAGGCCTGACCGGCCAGCGGCGGATCAGCGAGATCGTGATCGCCATGCGCCGCTGCCCGCAGCCGATCATCGCCTGCGTCGACGGCGCGGCCGCCGGCGGCGGCTTCGCCCTGGCGCTGGCCTCGGACGTGCGGATCGCGACGCCGAGCCTGAAGATGAACGCCGCCTTCATCCGGATCGGGTTGTCGGCCTGCGACATCGGGGTGAGCTACTTCCTGCCCCGCATGGTCGGCAGCTCGGTGGCGGCGGAGTACATGCTGACCGGGCGGTTCATCGGCGCCGAGCGGGCCTATCAGCTCGGCCTGGTCAGCCGGGTGGTCGAGGCCGAGGCGATGGAATCGGAAGCCCAGGCCTTCGCCAACGACATGCTCCACGCGACCCCGCTCGGCCTGCGCCTGACCAAGGAGGCGCTGAACCACGCCATCGACGCCAACGGGCTGGAGGCGGCGATCGCGATGGAGGACCGCAACCAGATCCTCTGCTCGCAGGACGGCGACTTCGGCGAGGGGGTTCGGGCGTTCCTGGAAAAGCGGCCGCCGGTCTACACTCGGCGGGAAAGCTAGGGATATTGTAGGCGATCAGGTGGGGTTGGTGACATCAGGTTGTCAGCAGCCCGGCCTCTTATTCGGGTCACCGAAGAGGAGCTCGACATGACCACGACCACCGACATCGCCAACGATCTGGTTGCGCTTTGCAAGCAGGGTGATTTCGCCACGCCCGGCGAGAAGTACTGGGCCGACAACGTCCGCAGCATCGAGGGCATGGGCGACGCCCCGGTGTCCGAAGGCAAGGAGGCCGCCCGCGGCAAGGGCGAGTGGTGGACCTCGAACCACGAGATCCATTCGACCGGCGTGGAAGGCCCCTATGTCAACGGCGACCAGTTCATCGTCCGCTTCACCATGGACGTGACCTTCAAGCCGACCGGCCAGCGCATGCAGATGGACGAGACCGCCCTCTACACACTGAAGGACGGCAAGATCGTCGAAGAGCGGTTCTTCGCCGCCGCCTAGAGAGCCATGCCGCGGATGATCCGCCAGGCGTCATGGCCGGGACAAGCTCGGCCATGACGATGGTCGGGTTCAGGCCTTGCCGCCTCGGGCGACCATGGCGTCGACTTCGGAGGCGAGGACCGTCAGCGGGACGGCGCCGGTCTTGACCAGGATGTCGTTGAAGACGCGGACATCGAACTTGCCGCCCAGCGCCTGCTTGGCCTTGTCGCGCAGGCGGTTGATCTCGGTGTGGCCGACCTTGTAGCCGCAGGCCTGGCCAGGGGTGGAGATGTAGCGGTCGATCTCGCTGG
>CAMFIW010000313.1 GCA_945952355.1 uncultured Phenylobacterium sp.
GCAGAGGCGTCAGGCAGCGTCGTCATCAGTTGCTCCACATCAGCGCGGAATCGGTGGTCCACATCGCGGTGGCGTCCGAAATCCACATGTAAGGAATGAGGCTCCCCAGGGTCGCGGCGGTCCATGGCCCGGCAGCCAGGCCAACCCCGCGCACCCGGATCATCGTGCGTTTGGAATGCATCAGCGTCTGCGCCTGGGTAGAGGCAGAGGTGTCCGACACCCGCGTCCAGAGCGCGCTCGGCGAGGCGACGTCGTCACCCTCGGCCATCTCGATATGATAGAGGTCTGCGCCCGGGGCAGGCTGCCAGCCGATGACGCAGCGGTTGGTTTCGCCGGGGATCATCGTCGCGAAGAGCCCCTTGACGACGGGTCGGGTGAGCCGCCGCTCGAGCGAGCTGGTGACGATCGGCGGGGCCACGATGCCAAGATCGGCTGTGTGAACGGACGGGTCATCGACGACAGCCTCGATCTGCACCTCGTAAAGGCCCCTCGGCCGCGCGTTGATCACCTTGGCCATGGTGCTGTAGGTCGACAGCGTCCCGATGAGGACATGGGTGCGCTCGCGCGTCTGGCCCGAGACATCCGGCGTGATGTCCGGCGTGGCGCCGAGGATCACCTCATAGGCCGATGCGCCGGCGGTCACAGGCCAAGGGCCGGAGAGGCCGCCGTCGGCGCGGCGCAGACCGACCACGCTGCCGGCGCCCACCGCCACGGGCTCCGACAGCGTCAGGCGCCGGACGCCGGGATCCCAGCCCACCGCCTCCGCCTGGGCGCCCCAGCCGGCCATATCGTGCTGGATGCCGATCAGATCGCCGAAGGAGGGGATGAAGCCCTCCATTTCGGTCGCGAAACTCGCAAGCCGCCGCCTGTAGCGGTTGACGGCAGCGTCATAGGTCGCCTCGCGCAGCGCCTGCGCGCGGTTGTCGATGCCGAACTTTTCGACCTTGGCCGGCTTGGCGGCCGTCGAGCCCGGCAGCGCGGCCGTCACCCTTTGCGGCGCCCACGTCGAAGCGTCGAAATAGGTCGCGGTGACTGCGTCGGCCGTGACCTCTGACTGGGGCAGATATTCCAGGCTGAAACTGTCGGCCTGAATGTTGCGCATCGAAAATATGGCGACGGGAACCGTGGCGGGCCCATCCCGCACGATCCTCAGGATGCCGCCCTGCATGAAGGGTTTCGCGCGACCTGCCGCCGCGATGCGCCGCACGGCCTCCCACCAGCTGATGGCCTGGTCGAAACGTCCGTTGAAACTGTCGCCCCGCGATGACCAGAGCGCGTCCAGGGCGAGCAGCGCCGAGAGATCGAGGCGCTGATCGGGCAATCCGGCCCCATACCGCGTGTCGCGGGCAGCATCGGCCAGGGCCCAGGCGATGGATTTAGAGGCGACGGGGGCCGACCAGGCGCTGCCATTCCAGACCGGAATCTTGCGCGTGGCGATGATGCCGATCTTGCGCGAGGCCTGCAGCGAAAGGTTGTTGGTCGCCCGCATCTTGAGAGCCACCAGGGTGACCGGGCCCCGGTTGACAGGCTCGGCCATATAGGCGCGCAGCCCGGCCCACAGAAATGTCGTGCCCCCGGCCTGCAGCGTACCGACATTGTCGATGCGCCAGATGCGGACGCTGTAGCGGCCAGGCGTCGAGAGGTAAAAGTTGATCGTGCGGCGCAGCGGCGCGACAGTCGATGCCGTCAGGACCGCCTGGCCGAGCACGAACCAGGTCCCCGTCGGCGCGCCGTAGTCGTCGATCGCGCGGGCCTCGACGCGATACTCGACCGACAGGCTTTTTTGGCGACCTTGATCATCGCGCCAATAAAGCCCGCCGGGCAGCACGAAATCGACCGCCAGGCGCACCGCCGTCGTGCCCGCGGCAGAGGCCGCGAACCCGCTGGCGCCGCCGATCACCGGGTGGATGTTGACGTACCCGCTCGTCCCGGCCGCCGGCACAGTCACGGTGAACGTGTCGGTCGACACGCCGGTGATGGTGTAAAAATCGCTGGTCCCGCCGCCCGTCGTGAAGTTGAGGTATTTGAGCTGGCCGACGGCATAGCCATGGGCGGCCAGGGTCACGGTGACGGTTGTGCCCGACCGGCTCCAGGTCGCCGTCGTGCAGCCCAAGACCTCTTGGCCCGAGACCTCGAGCGAGGTCGAGACAGCCGTCGGAAAGAGGGTCACGTTGCCACCAGGTGGGACGATCTGGGTCTCGATCTCGTCGAAGGCAGAGATCGGCGTGTCGGCGATGCGAATCTGCTCGATGTCGTATTCGCCGAGGCCGAGGCAGAGGAGCTGATAAAGATACTGCTCCTCGCCGGCATATTCCCAATAGGGCTGCGCCGCGAAGTCTGGATAGCTCAGCACCCGGCCATATTGCACGGGGATTGCCTGCTCGATGCGCGCGGAATTGCCCTGCGCGGTCAGGCTATAGGTGGGCGACGGCGATTCCATGGCCTGGGTCCGGGGCACCGGGATCAGGGCGTTGATCAGGGCGGTCCCGGCGAGCGTGATGGCCGCCTGCGTGCCGGCAAAGACCATGGCCGACATGCCACCTGCCGCCAGCGCAGCCGCGGCGGTGGTGCCCAGCACCATCCCGGCCAGCGGCCCGGCGGCGGCGAAGAGGGCGATCTGCAACAGCATCCGCAAGGGGTTCGATCCGCCGCCCCCGCCACCGCGCGGCAGAACCACGAAATGCAGCCGGTCGCCGTCCCGCAGCCGCCGGCGCCAGGTGCTGCGCAGGATCGGCCGTCCGTTGAGCATGGCGATGAATGGGGCGCTCGTGCGCGGCGCCAGGCTGCGCACCTTGCGCGGCCGGGCCACGATCCGGGTCTGACGGTCGAGGGGCGCGAAAGGGTTGCGCTGCAGGATGACCTCGGCCCTCATGCGCGCCTCCGGTAAAAGCCCAGAATGCGCCAGCCGAGCGGCGCCAGCCGGGCCGGGGTCGTGAAGATCACGCCCGAACCTTCGACGGAATGCAGGACGCCCGCCTCATCGGGGTCCGGCGAAACCCAGATGCCGACATGGCAGGGCCGCGAAGACAGGCCCATCAGGACGGCATCGCCCTCGGCGGGTGTTGTGACCATCGCCCAGTCTCCGCCTTCAACACCCTCGTGAAAGGCCCGTCGAACCCCGCGCAAATCGCCGGGATCGACGCCCAATGCCGGCACCTCGAAGCCGAACCGCTCGCGCCAGACCCGCCGCGCGAACGACCAACAGTCGCTGTGTCCCGCGACCCAGGGCATGCCGATATGCGCCTCTGCCCAATGGGTCATGGTGCCAGCCCCGGGAAGGTCTCGAGTTCGTAGTCGATCGCCGGAAACGGCCGGTCCAACAGGTTGGGGAAGCTCGCCACCGCCCGGATGCGGGTCGGCGTGGCGGTGATCTGGGTCAGCTGCATCGTCAGCGGCGGGTCATTCTCGGGGCCGACGGTGGCATGGTCCGACAGATACTGGCGATAGGTCACCGTGATCGGCAGCGGCTGGACCACGGCGGCGTCGATCTGGGTCAGGATTTCGCGGCTGACATTGTCGATTTCGATGACGCATTGCGGCAGGGCCTCGGATGTCTGGTCCGGCGGCACGACGTCGAAGGCATAGCCGACGAAGACCACCAGGGTGCCGGCATCACGCGGCGCGCCGGCTTCGATGCGCGCCTCAAGGTCGGCATTGTCGCGCACCACACGGATCGGCAGGCTGAAGGCCGGGTGCCAGATTTCCAGGGTGTGATAGATCACCGATGTGACGGGCGCCGAGGCATAGGCCTCGCGGAGTGCCGCCGAGAGGGTCGGATCAGGCATTTCGCACCTCCATTTGGGCTTTGACCGTCCAGATCAGCCCGGGGCCGGCGGCGGCCTGGTAAGGGCCGGAGAACCGCGCCTCGGCGCGGATCAGCCCGCCGCCGGTGGCGACCGGCATCACGGTCCAGGCACCGCCGCCGGCCGCGCCGAGCGCCTTGCCATCGGCATCCGAGGGCAGGAAAAGATCGTACCCCGTCGCGAGCCGGGCCTGCACTTCGGCGACGTCGAGCCCCTTGGTCGGATCGCCGGTATAGGTGCCCGCGCCGGTGTCATCGCGCACCGCGATATGCAGCGCGGGCGTCAGGCTCCCGACACCGACATTGGCGATGATCGTGACGCGCCACCAGCCATTGCCGCGGTCTTCGATCGTGGCCGCGACCAGGCCGGAGGTGGTTTCCATCGCGCCAGCCGCCAGGTCGAACTCGGCAAAGAGGTTGGTGCCCGTGCGATCGTCGATCGACAGCCGGCCGCGCGACCGATTGAAGCCGCGGAGCGTCGCGCGAAACAGAACCACGGCCGTATCGACGGCAAGGGCGGGCCGGGCGAGGTTGAAGCGATGGATGCCGGTCGCCGAGGTCTCGAGGATGCGGTCGACGATCAGCCCCTCGGGCGAGATCGCGGCGGCCAAGGCGCGACTGGCATTCGTGGGGGCGGTCCAGATCGAAAGATCATCGCTCGCGCCGGCCAGGCTGACGGCGGAATCAGCGTGCCAAAGCCGGAAGGCCTTGAACTCGGTGTCTTTCATTCGCCACTCGAAATCGACCATGTCGAGATCGGCATAGCTGATCCGGCGGTTGCGCTTCGCGCCCGCCGACATCGCCGTCCGCATGACCTGATCGACCGGCGTCAGGCCATAGCCGGGGGCGG
>CAMFIW010000314.1 GCA_945952355.1 uncultured Phenylobacterium sp.
CGCAACCGCGCTGGCGCCCGCCGCGGCTGCGGCGGACAGGGCGGCGAACTCGCGTCGTGAAAGCGGCTGGTCGGCCGGCATCTCATCCTCCCGGAACCCGAAATGGTTCTCTCGGAGGTAAGTATTCCTCAGCCGTGACGGTCCGTCACCGCCTAACCCAGCTTGGCCTCGGCGGCTTTCTGCGCCGCGGCGGCGTCGCCCTTCCAGCCCTGGGCGGCCAGGGCTTCCGACAGCGCGTTCAGGCACAGGCGCACATGCCACGGCGTCGCCGAGGCGCCCATCAGGCCGATGCGCCAGACCTTGCCCTTGAGCGGGCCGAGGCCCGCGCCGATCTCCAGGTCCCACTTGTCGAGCACGTAGGTCCGCACCGCCGCCTCGTCGATCCCGTCCGGCACGATCACGGCGTTGAGCTGCGGCAGCCGGTGCGGCTCGGCGACCAGGAACTTCAGGCCCAGGGCCTCGATGCCGGCCGCCAGGGCCTCGTGGGTGCGGGCATGGCGCACCAGGACCGCCTGCTGACCTTCCTCGAACAGCGCCACCAGGCTCTCGTGCAGGCCATAGAGCGCATTGATCGGGGCGGTGTGGTGATAGGTCCGGCCGCCGTCGCCGCCCCAGTAGCTCATCAGCAGGTTGAAGTCGCAGAGCCAGTTGCGGACCTTGGTCTTGCGCGCCGAGATCGCCTCCTGCGCGCGTTTGGACAGGGCGATGGGGGACAGTCCGGGCGGAGCCGAGAGGCACTTCTGGGTGCCCGAATAGACCGCGTCGGCGTCCCAGGCGGCGACGTCCACGGTCACCCCGCCCAGCGAGGTCACGCAGTCGACGATCGAGAGCGCACCATACTTGCGGGCCAGGCCACAGAGGGTCGCGGCGTCCGAGCGCGCGCCCGTCGAGGTCTCGGCATGGACGAAGGCCAGCACCTTGGTCGGCGCGGCCTTCAGGGCCTCCTCGACCTTCGTAGGGTCGACCGGCGCGCCCCACTCGAACTCGACCTTCACCACCTCGGCGCCGGCGCGGTCGGCCATGTCGGCCATGCGGCCGCCGAAGGCGCCGTTGATGGCGATCACCGCCCGATCGCCGGGCTCCAGCAAGTTCATGATCGCCGCCTCCATGCCGGCGGTGCCGGGCGCGGGCAGCGGGACGCAGGCGTGGTCGGGGGCGTTGAACAGCCGGGCGAGCGCCGCCTTGATCTCCTCCATCAGCGCCTGGAACTGCGGGTCCAGGTGGCCGATGGTCGGACGCGCCAGGGCGGCCAGCACGCGCGGGCTGACGTCGGAGGGGCCAGGCCCCATCAGGATGCGGCGCGGCGGCTGGAAGCTCTGCATAGGACGTCCCCTCGATAAGTCGGGCGGACGATTAGGCGAAGTCAGCCCAGGATGCGAGCCTCGATGCGCTTGCGCAGCCCATCGTCGACGCCGAGCACGTCGCGCAGATAGCCGTCCACCGAGCCGGAGGTCTGCTCGATCTGGTCGAAGGCGGCGGCCAGGTAGTCGGCGTTGACGCTGACCGCCACGCGGAGCGCGTCCTCGGTCACGCTGCGCCCGGTCAGGTCCTTGATCCAGGGCCCCAGGAAAGCGATGCGCTTGTCCTGCCGCGCCGGGTCGTTGGTCTTCAGGAAGTCGTCGTAGATCCCGTCGCGATCCACCCCGGCCATGTGCTGGGTCAGGGCGCAGATCATTCCGGTGCGGTCCTTGCCCGCCGCGCAGTGCACCAGCACACCGCCCTCATGGTCGCCCACCGCCCGGAACCAGCGGCCGAACAGGTCTATGTGGCGCGCCTCGTAGGGGCCATCCCGGTAGAAGGCGACCGAGTCAGCATAGAACCAGGCGGCGTCGATCTGCGGCGCCTGCTGCAGCATGACCGTCCAGTCCTTGTGCGCGACCTCGTGGTCGTTCTCCACGATATGGCCGTCGAAGCCCTCCCAGCGCCGCGAAGGTTCGCGAACACGTTCCATGGGTCGGCGCAGGTCGACAATCGTCCGCACGCCGAGCGCCCGGAGGGCCGCGAGATCCTCGTCGGTCGCGTAGGAATGATTGGCCGAGCGGAACAGCAGGCCCCGCTTCAGCCCACGGCCGCAGGCGGTGTCGTAGCCACCGATGTCGCGGAAATTCTCGATGCTCTCGAAATGTGCGGTCATGCGGACGATCTAATGAGCTTGGCGGCCCGCCGCCAGTACGGGCATGGTCGCAACCATGGCCACCCACAGTTTCATCACGCCCGACGGCGTCGATCTGGCGATCCATGAACTCGGCGAAGGCCGTCCGGTGCTGTTGCTGCACGGCTATATGTCGAGCGCACGGGCCAACTGGTTCTCACCGCGCCTGGTCCAGGCCCTGGCCGCCGCCGGCCATCGGGTGATCGCCCCGGACTGCCGTGGCCACGGCCAGTCCGACGCGCCCACCGATCTCGCCTTCTGGAGACCCGACGTCATGGCCGACGACGTGCTGGCGCTCGCCGCCCATCTCGGCCTCGAGGACTTCGACCTGGCCGGCTATTCCATGGGGGCACGCACCGCCATCCGCGCCTGCGCCCGCGGCCTCAGGCCGCGCCGCATCGTCACCGGCGGCATGGGCGCCGAGGGGATCATGTCCGCCGGGCCGCGCGCCGAACTGTTCGAGGACGCCATCCGACACGGGGCGGCCAGCCGCGATCCGGTCATGGGCCGCGCCATCGATGGGGTCATCGCCGGCCAGGGCCTGAAGCGCGAGGCCATGCTGGGCGTGCTGGCCGCCTTCCAGCCGACCACGGAGGCTGAGATCCGCGCGATCGAGACCCCAGCGCTCGCCATCCTCGGTGTCGACGATCACGACAACGGCTCGGCCGAGACCCTCGCGGACTGGATGCCGAACGGCCGCAGCCTCGCCGTCCCCGGCGACCACGGCTCGTGCGTCTCCACCCCGGAATTCCGCGACGCCCTGGTGGGCTTCCTGGCCTAGGCCTCGTAGGCCGCGAGGTAGAGGATCACCGTCGCGTCGACCGCGGCGACGGCCAGCGCGTCGTCGGGCTCGCCCATCAGGCCGCGCATGCTGCTGGCCTGGGCCACCTGGTTGTTCAACATCCGCGCGGCAAGGGCCGTGTCGTGCGGATTGAGCTTTCCGGCCGCGACCCAGCCGTCCAGCGCCTGTCGCAGCAGATCCTCGCCGAGCGCGAAGGCCTCGCGCACCTGGGCTGCGAACTCGGGGTGTCGCTCGGCCTCGGCCGCGACCACCCGCTCAAGCCGCAGGCAGCCTGGGCTCAGCATCAGCTCGCGCGCGGTGCGCAGCATCAGGAACAGCCCCGCCCGCGGCTCTGGCCCCAGCTGGTCTGGACGCAGCATCTGGCCGACCACATTGGCGCAGCCTCGCGCCACCGCCTCGGAGAACAGGGCATGCTTCGACGCGTAGTGGGCGTAGACGGTCCGCTTGGTCACCCCCGCCCGTTCGGCGATGCGGTCCATGGAGGCGCCTTCGTAACCCTCCTCCAGGAACACGTCCTTGCCGGCGAACAGGATCGTCTCGCGGGTGTCCGCACCGCGCACCGTCCGGGATTCCGTCGCCGATTCCATGCCTCCGATCCTAGACCATTGCCGCGACCGCGATAGTATACTATACCGTATAGTATACATACATAGAGGGAGAGCCCCATGCGCGCCGTCGTCGTCGATACGAAAGCTCCTGGCCGCCTTGTCCTGGGCGAGGTCGCCGAGCCGGCGCCGGGCGCCGGCGAGGCGGTGATCGCGGTCAAGGCCTTCTCCCTGAACCGCGGCGAGGTGAAGACCGCCCTCGACAACTCGGTGGACGGCGCCCGGCCCGGCTGGGACTTCGCCGGTGTGGTCGAGAAGGCCGCGGCCGACGGCTCCGGACCCGCCGACGGCGCGCGCGTCGTCGGCGTCTCCGCCACCGGCTGCTGGGCCGAACGCATCTCTTCGCCGGCCTTCATGATGGCCGAACTGCCGGACGCGGTGGGCTTCGAGGCCGCCGCCTGCCTGCCGGTCGCGGGCCTCACGGCCCTGCGTTCGCTCGGCAAGGGCGGCGACCTCAAGGGCCGCAAGGTGCTGGTCACCGGCGCCAGCGGCGGGGTCGGGGTGTTCGCGATCCAGCTCGGCGCCGCAGCCGGCGCAGAGGTCACCGCCCTGATCCGCAATCCCGCCCACCAGGCGCTGGTCACGCGGCTCGGCGCCGCCCATGCCGCTATCGGCGACATCGAGGCGGCCCGGGCCTTCGGCCCCTACGACCTGGTCCTGGAATCGGTGGGCGGCGAGGTCCTGGCCGGCGCGCTGTCCATGCTGGCGCCCGGCGCGACCTGCGTGCTGTTCGGCGCCTCGGAAGGCGCTGTCACCACCTTCGACGCCTCGAAGTTCCGGGTCGGCGGCACGAACCTCTACGGCCTGTTCCTCGGCTACGAGGCCGTGCTGGCGCCGGTCAGTCCCGACCTGGCCGAACTTGTGCGCCGCCTCGCCGACGGCTCCCTCGATCCGGTGATCGAGCGCCGCGCCGACTGGTCGGAGATCGCCACGGTCGCCGCCGAGCTGGTGGACCGCCGCTTCACCGGCAAGGCGGTCCTGACCCTGGGCTAGCGGGCGCTTGGCCTAGCGGAACGGCGGCTCGTCGAAGCTGCGGAGCTTGCGGCTGTGCAGCCGGTCGACGCCGCCCTGGCGCAGGATGTCGATGGCG
>CAMFIW010000315.1 GCA_945952355.1 uncultured Phenylobacterium sp.
GGAGATGTGTATAAGAGACAGCGCCTGTTCCTCGCCGTGCAGGAGCAGCCACGCACGGATGAATTCGGTCGTGGCGGCCACGTCGCCGACGATCGAAGTGAAGTCCTTTTGCGCCTCTGCGCTGACGGCGCGCGAGAAGCCGGCGCCGACCGGGTCGACGAACACGAGATCGCTGTCGGTCAACAGGGTGTCGGCGTTGTCGACCAATCGGCCCTGGTCGATGCGCAAGGGTCCGAAGCCCTCGAATTCCAGCGACGCGGCCGGCAGTCCGGGCCCGCCGTTCCAGAGGAACGTGATCGGACGCACCTTGCCAGACGCCGGAGGCGCCCGATAGGCGACGTAGAATACGTGGCCGCGCGGCTCGCCGGTCTGGACGTCGCGGATCGCCACGCGGCCGGCCTCCGCGGTGTAGGCGAGCGTTGTCGCCCCGATGTGGATCTGGTGTGGGGTGACGACCGGCGGGGGCTCATCGGCCAGAGCCACGCCGAAGTTCAGCGACAGGCCAAAGGCGACCGTGCCGAACAGCCTTGCCAATCCCACCCTCGTCATGTCTCGCCCCGCACGCCGAACGCCTCCGACATGTTGTAGTACGCAGGCCCGGCGAAGTTCCGCATGCGTCGAATTCGGACCGGGGTTTTCGCTGCGCCTGCGTACTACCTCGTGAAGCCGGGCCGTCGAGCCCGTGGGGCGTCGGAGGGGCGGACGATGAGACTGACGGGTGCGATCCTGGCGGCGAGTTTGCCGTTCCTGTTGGCCGCCAAGGCGCCCGACGCGCCCCAGATGACCGTGGTGATCAAGCCTGGCCCGATGAGCGAGGCGGCGGGCAAGGGGAATGTCGATGTCGTCATGACCATTCCCGCGGTCGACGCGCCGGCCGGCAAGGTCCTGCTCTCGATGGGCCTCTACACACCCGGCCTGGCCCGGCCCCACACCATGACCGGCCTGAGCGTCACCGACGACGCGGGCGCCGTGCCCATGTCGGAGGGTAAGGGGCAGGCCGAGGGCGAGGCGCGCGACGGGCCGCATCAATGGGCGCCGGACCGCGCGGTGCATGGCCTGATGACCGTCCGCTACCGCGTCATCGCCGAGAACATTCCGGCCCTGGTCGGCGGCCCGCCTACCAGCCTGCGGATCGATGGCGATGGCGTTTCCGGCGTCGGCGACACCTTCTTCATGCGCACCGCGGTCAAGGGCGACCGCCGCGTCGCGATCAAGTGGGACCTGTCGGGAATGGGGCAGGGGACCCAGGGCGTTTCCAGCTATGGCGACGGCGACGTGAGCCTGCCGACCGGCCCAATCGATCGGATCTATCCGGCGGTCTACATGGCCGGCACGATCCATCGCGTCGACGACGGCGCCTTCTCGGCCGTCTGGACCGGCGAGCCGCCTTTCGATCCGCGTCCGTCGATGCTGTGGACCGCCAAGTTGCACAAGTGGATGAGCGGCTTCTTCAAGGATACGGAGGAGCCGCCCTACCGTGTGTTCGCCCGCTACAACCCGATGAACGCCGGCGGCGGCGCGGCGCTCACCCACTCCTTCATCATCACCTATGGCAAGGGCGTCACCGGCGAGAACTTCAAGGGCATCCTCGGCCACGAGATGACCCATACCTGGACCGCCAACGACATCGGCAAGTGGTATGATGAGGGCGACGCCGTCTACTATCAGGCCCAGTTGCCTTGGCGGGCGGGACTGTTCACCACCGATCAGTACCTGCAGGACCTCAACGAGACCGCCAGCCGATACTATACGAACGCCATGCGGGCGACGCCGGAGTCCGAGGTGCTGTCGCATTTCTGGGAGGACACCCGAATCCGCGTGCTGCCCTACGACCGTGGCGCGATGTACTTCGCCGTGCTGAACGGCAAGGTGCGCAAGGCCTCGGGCGGCAAGCGCTCGATGGACGACCTGATCCTGATCATGGTCGACCGCGCCCGGAAGGGTGAGCCTCTGACCGAGCAGGTCTGGCTCGACCTGCTGCGCAAGGAGATCGGGGATGAGGGGCCGAAGATCCACGCCTCCATGCTCGCCGGGGGTCTGATGCTGCCGGAGTCCGACGATTTCGGGCCCTGTTTCCGGCGGATCACGAAGAAGATCCGCCAGTTCGATCTAGGCTTCGACAACGCTTCCTTCACGACGCCGGTCAAGGTGATCAAGGGCTTGAAGCCCGGTTCGGAGGCGGACAAGGCCGGCCTGCGCGACGGCGACGTCGTCACCTATGCGGTGGCCCTCGATCAGGTTCAAGGCGACGTGAACCGCACGCTCGACCTCAAGGTGACCCGCGAAGGAAAGACCTTCCCGCTGAGCTATCTTCCGCGCGGCGAGGCGGTCGACGCCTATCAGTGGGAACGCGTGGCCGGCGTTCCCGACAGCGCCTGCCATTCCTGATCTCGGGGGACCGCATGACCGAAAAGACGCTCTGCCTTCCGCTGGCCGCCGTGGCGCTCGCTCTGGCCTTCGCCCTCGCCGCGCCGGCCTCCGCGCAGGACAAGCCGCCGTCTAACGACCCGACCGAATTCGTAAGCGACAACCCGAAGGGCTCGACGCTGAAGGGCAAGTTCAGCCTCGTGACGATCGGGGACCTGCTCTACTCGCACCCGATGGCGGACACGCCGAACCTTGAGATCCAGAAGGTGCTCTCGCTGATCAAGTCGGGCGACGTGACCATCGCCAACCAGGAAGGCGTCTTTATCGACCTGAAGACCTTCAAGGGCTCCGCCTATGGCGACGGCCAGCTCTGGGGTGAGGGAGCGCTGGCCAAGGACATCAAGGCCATGGGTGTCGATATGGTCTCGCTGGCCAACAACCACGCGACCGATTTCGGGGGCGACGGCTTGCTCGAAGCCATGCGCCTGTCCGACGAGGCGGGTCTGGTCCATGCCGGCGGCGGCCACAACTTGGCCGAGGCGCGCAAGGCCGGGATCCTGGTCACCCAGAAGGGGCGCGTCGCCCTGGTCTCCACGGCCTCGACCTTCAAGGTCAACGCGCGCGCCAACGACGCCTTCGGCGAGACCAACGCGCGGGCCGGGATCAGCACGCTTCGCCTGCAGACCGTGAATCTGGTCGACAAGGCGCAATTGGAGAAGGTCCGCAGCCTCGCCATCGAGCGGGCGTCACCGCGCGAGCCCGCGCCGGCGGCCGACGCCACCGAGGTGACCTTCGGCGACCAGATCTACCGTCTGGCCGAAAAGCCGGGGCTCCACTACGCGATGGAGCTCTACGACCACGCGGACCTGTTGAAATCGATCAAGGACGCCAAGGCGGCCGCCGATCTCGTGGTCTTCACGATCCATGCCCATGAGAGCCCGACCGGCATGGACGACGACACGCCGGAACCGCCGGACTTCCTGATCAAGCTGTTCCACGACGCGGTGAACGCGGGCGCCGACGTGATCCTCGGCGGCGGGCCGCACTCCCTGCGCGGCGTCGAGATCTACAAGGGCCGACCGATCTTCTATGGCCAGGGCGTCTTCTTCATCAAAGGCGAGATCAAGGCGCTGCAAGAGACCGCGCTGAAGGTCTTCCCGGACCCGGCGACCGGCAAGGCGCCGCCGCCCCAGCCGGAGGAGCGCTCGGTCCGCCCCGGGGGCAATCCGGCCAGCTGGTACGACAGCATGGTGGCCGTGACCGACTTCGACAACGGCAAGGCCAAGGTGGTTCGGCTCTATCCTCTCGACGTCGGCAACACCTATGACCGCTCGCGGCGCGGCAATCCGCAGTTCGCCGATCCCGTGAACGCCAAGCGCATCCTGGCCAACCTGCAGCGCGACTCCGCCCCGTTCGGCACCAAGATCGAGATCGACGGCAGCGTCGGCGTCATTCGTATCCCGTAGGTCCCATGAAGCCCCTGCTCATCGCCGTCGTCGCGGCGCTCGCCGCTGCGCCGGCCGCCGCTCAGCCGGCCGCGCCGAACATGGCGGTTCTGATCAGACCCTCGGCGATGAGCGAGACCGCGGGCGGAACGGTCGAGGTGACGAATGCGATCGACGGCGTCGATGCCGCCGCAGGTACGCCGCTGCTCACGCTCGGCGCCGGCGTGCCGGGCATGCCGACGCCTCAGCCGGTCGAGGCGATGTCGGTCTCCGACGACGAAGGGGCTGTGGCGGTTGCCCTGTCGGACGATCAGGGCGAATACCGCTGGGTCGCGCAGCGCCGGGTGCATGGCCGGTTGGTCGCCCGCTATCGCCTGCCGATCGACAACGCACGCGGCAGCAATCCGCCGGTAGCGCTGCACATCGACGGCGACACCTTCTCGGCGCCCGGCCGCATGCTGCTGGCCCTACCGCCCAAGGGAGCCTACCGGCTGTCAATCCGCTGGGACCTCGCCGCCATGGGCCCCGGCGCCGTCGGAATCTCCAGCTTCGGCGACGGTGACGCGGAAGCGCCGGCGCTGCCCGTCGCGCGATTGGCCGAGACGGCGTTCGGCGCAGGCCATTTCCATCGCGAGCCCCAGGCGCCATCCGCCGGCTTCTCGGCGCTCTGGGGGGGCGAGCCGCCCTTCGACCCGCGCGGGCTGATGCAGTGGACAGGGCGCCTGCACGGCTGGATGAGCAGCTTCTTCAGGGATGAGCGCGAGCCGCCATGCCGAGTGATTTTGCGGGCCAATCCCCAGAACCCCGGCGGCGGCGTGGCCTACCACCAGGCC
>CAMFIW010000316.1 GCA_945952355.1 uncultured Phenylobacterium sp.
CGTTTTCACCAGTTCCGAGCGCCACTGGCGTCGTCGCTCGCCTGAACGCAATTCGACGCCCGACATCAACTTGCATATTCGAACTTATTGGCTAGGGTTCGGCGAACGAGGCGGCGGTCTTTGGCCGGAATGAGCTTCGGCGCAGCACGGCTCGAGGAGGAACGGGATGAGCGAACGGAAGATCGACCTGATAAAGCGCCTGCAGGCCACGATCAAGGCCAAGGACAAGGCGGGCTTCCTCGACTTCTTCGCCGACGATGTAGTCTATCACTATCATGTCGGCAGCCGACCGTTGAACGGCAAGGCCTGGGTCGAGAAGTTCATCGCCAAGTACTGGACCGACAATTCGGACTCGACGAGGCTGATCGACCACCATTCGGAGACCGCGTCCCATCTGTTCACAGAAGGCCGCGAGCAATACGTCAATGCCAGCGGTGAGACGGTCACCCATCCCTACATGGGCATCATCGAGTTCCGCCCGGACGGCAAGATCATCGGCTGGCGGGACTATTTCCAAATGGCGGACAAGAACGCGACGGGCTGAGTTCGGATCGACCGGCCTCGCTGGCATCGAGCCGGGAGACCGAGCAAGCTCAATTAACTTGCACAATTGTACTCTAAGGGGAGTGCTGGATGACCGTCGATCCGAAACGGCTGATGAACCATCGGTTCCCAGATCATCACTTCGCCTGGACGCAGGAGCATTGCCAGCTCTACGCCCTCGCCACGGGCTTCGGCCAAGATCCCTTGGACGAGCGGGAACTGGCTTTCGTCGTCGAGGGCGCGGACTTCCGGGTCAGCCCGTCCGCGGCCATCACGCTCTACTACGACGACCGGTGGATGCGTGAGAGCGGCGTCGACCTGGCGATGTCGCTGCACGGCGAGCAACAGAACATCTTCCACCGCCCCATACCGCCTGCCGGCCGCGGCCGGGTGACGTCTAGGATCACCGGCATTCACGACAAGGGGCCCGGCCGGGGACTTCTGGTGGTCTGCGAGCAGGTGCTTCACGACGAGGCGACAGGCGAACCGATCGCCACCAACATCCTGACCAATTTCGCCCGCGCCGACGGAGGCATCGGCTTTTCCAGCGGCCCGCAGGCCGCGCCGCATACCCTGCCCTCGCGAACCTCCGATGTGATCGTCGAGCACCGTACCCGTCCCGAGCAGGCCCTGCTCTATCGGCTGTGCGGCGACCGCAATCCGCTTCATGCCCGTCCTGGCGTCGCGCGCGAGGCGGGCTTCCCGGCCCCGATCCTGCACGGCATGTGCACCTATGGCTTCGCGACCCGCGCGATCCTCCAGGCTTGCTGCGACTATGACCCGCTGCGGCTGAAGACAATCGGCGCGCGGGTCAGCGCCCCGGTCCTTCCCGGCGACCTGCTGCGCACCGAGATCTGGCGGGACGGCGACCTGGTGTCATTCCGCACGACCGCGCCGGAGAGAGACAACCTCGTCGTCCTGAACAACGGCAGCGCGACGGTTTCGGCCTAGGGGCGGCCGCGGCCGCCCTGGGGTGCGGCGGCAAGTCCGGCGTCGCTAAAATAGTGACGCCCCCGTCAGGTTAAGCCTTGTCGAACGCTGTTCAGGCGGCGAGATGTAGCGCGACGGGCCCAAAGGCCTGGGCAAGGTGAGGAAACCACGATGAGCGAGAGCGCCACTCTTGACGCCCCCCGGTCCGACAGGGGCCTGGATCAGGTCTATGCCCAGCCGATCGAGAGCCTGAACGTCGCCCAGTCTGCGCTGTTCCAGGCGGACGCAATGTGGCCCTACTTCGAGCGCCTGCGCGCCGAGGATCCCGTCCACTGGACGCCGGCGAGCGATTTCGAGCCCCACTGGGCCATCACCCGATACGACGACATCATGGCGGTCGACACCAATCACGAGGTGTTCTCCTCCGAGGGCGGCATCAGCCTTGGCCCAAGCGAGGAGATGATCGCCAAGCTGGTTGCCAGCGGCGCTCAGATGACCGGTGGGCCGTTTGGCGGCCCCAGCGGCGGCCCAACCATGTTCATCGCGATGGACCCGCCGCGCCACGACGAGCAGCGGAAGACGGTCAGTCCGGCCGTGTCGCCTCACAACTTGAAGGTCATGGAACCGCTGATCCGCGAGCGCGCGGGGGCGATCCTCGACGGCCTCCCGGTGGGCGAGCCCTTCGACTGGGTCGACAAGGTCTCGATGGAACTGACGGCGATGACCCTCGCCACCCTGTTCGGCATGCCGCAGGCGGATCGCCGCAAGCTGACCCGGTGGTCCGACACGGTGATGGCGCGGCCCGGCGACGGCATCGTCGACACCTGGGAGGAAAAGCGCGCCGAGATGGCGGCCTATGCGGGCTATTTCCTGAACCTGTGGGCCGAGCGCAAGGCGAACCCGATCGAGGGGGACATGGTTTCCATGCTGGCCCATGGCGAGGCCACCAAGGACATGAACCAGTTCGAGTACCTCGGGAACATCATCCTATTGACCATCGGGGGGAACGACACGACCCGGAACACGATCTCGGGGTCGGTCTACGCGCTCAACAAGTTCCCGGAGCAATACGACAAGCTGCGCGCCAATCCCGAACTCATTCCCTCGATGGTGTCAGAAACCATCCGCTGGCAGACGCCGCTGGCCCACATGAAACGTGTAGCCACGCGCGATTTCGAGCTCCGCGGCAAGACCATCAAGAAGGGCGACAACGTCGTCATGTGGTACGTCTCGGGTAACCGCGACGACTCCGTGATCGACCGGCCGAACGACTATGTCATCGACCGCGCGCGGCCCCGGAACCACCTGTCCTTCGGTTTCGGCATCCATCGCTGCGTGGGCAATCGGCTGGCCGAACTGCAACTGAAGATCATCTGGGAGGAAATCCTCAAGCGCTTCCCGGAGATCCGGGTGCTCGAAGAACCGCCCCGGGTGCTGTCGACCTTCGTCAAGGGCTACAAGAGCATGCAGGTCATCATCCCGCGCAAAATCTAGACGGCGCGGGCGGCCGAGACCCGCGTCTCATCCTCTGGCGATCTAGTGGCTGAGCAGAAGAAAGCGCTCGGGCGCCTCCAGCAGATCGCGGGTCACGCCGCCGAACAGCCACTCGTTGAACCGCGTGCGTCCATAGCAACCGGCCACGACGAGATCCGCGCCGATCGCGGCGGCCTCCTCGTCAATGCGGTCGGCGGCGGCGCCTGCGTGATCGTTGACGACCTTGATGCGAGCCGAGACATCGTGGCGACGCAGCCCAGCCAGCACGTCCTGGACCTCGGCCTCCAGATCTCCGGTCTGCCCCGCCTCGCAGATTGCCAGAATCAGGACGTCGCGCGCGCTTTTCAGCAGCGGCAGGGCGTCGGAGAGCGCTCGCCGCGACTCGCGCGTGTCCTTCCAGGCCACCACCACGACTTCGGCCCGCAGCCTTGCGGCGCCGACCGGCGCCACCAGGACAGGACGACCGGAAGCGATCGCCAGTTCGGCCGCGTTCGCCTGCCGGGCCGATCCGCTTGCGGCCAGCCCCCCACGCGCGACAATCACGTCCGCGCCCCGCGCCATCGCGGCGAGCGTCGGGGCGGGCCTTCCCTGATACTTCACCAACTGCCGACGTGTGTTCCGCGCTTCGGCCTCGAATGCGGCCTCGGCGGCCTTCAGGTCGGCGTCGATATAGGCCTGCAGGCCCGCATAGAACGGACCCGTAGAGGTCATGTAGGGGTCGCTATAGGCCATCGGCTCGATCGACTCCGCCGCGACACCCAGGATGTGGGCGTCGAGATCCTCCGCCAGGGCCACGGCGGCCCGCAGATGATTTCGGCCCTCGGGGCCGGCTTCGGCATGCACGAGGATCGTCTTCCAGCCGGCCGCCGCGGCGGCCAGGCGTGACGTCGTCGAGGCGATATCGGACACTACCATGGCGGGGCTCCTTCAAGCCGCCCGTATTCGGCGGACGCTCCCAAATGCCCGGATCGGGGATGTTCCGCTTTGATATGGATCACGCGTCGGGCGTGGCATGGTCATGAGGCTCCGTCGCACGTAGCTCGCCACAAGCGCGGGACCAGGCGACGCCTTTCAGAAACCCGCGCCGCGCCGCCGCCGCCAGCACGGCCTGCGTTCGCGCGCGTTCCTTCCTCCCGGCGCCGGTCATCCATCGGATCACGCCTCGGTAAGGCACCATCCCAGCGAGAGCGTCGCCCGCCGTCCGTTCGATCTGGTCGCCAGGGTTGCGCGGGGCCGGTGGGATGTCGACATCGGGCCCCAGCACAAGGTCGAGACTTGCGATCTGCGACCGCAACCAGGCGCAGTCGGCGCCTGGTGGAACCATGTAGGGCGCCTTTGCGGCCTCAGTCAGCGTGGCGGGGGTTTCGGGACCAAGGAGGCCCAGATCCAGGGTGACAGCAGCCTTGTCCGGCGACGGCGCGGCGGAGGTCGTCGCGCAGCCTGCAAGGGCCAGGACGAGAAGGAGCATCGAAATCTGGCTCGCGAAGCCTCGAACTCGGAAGCCCAGGTCCCTGGAATGCCGCGCTTGGAGCGCTCGACAGGGCGGTGATGCGGGGTGTTGCATGGCGGGTCCCGGGCATGGCGAGCCCCAAATCCTGGCGCCGCCCCGCCACAGCGCCTTGACGAAAATCAGGGGCGCGCAGGTGCTCCGCCGCTTCGCACGGTGTTGAGA
>CAMFIW010000317.1 GCA_945952355.1 uncultured Phenylobacterium sp.
GTGGCGGCAAAGTACGGCATCGACACCCACCGCATCGTCATGGGCGGCCACAGCATGGGCGGCCTCGTCACGGCCATGCACGCCAGCCACGATCGGGACCTCGCCGGCGCCTTCTTCCTCGATCCCTGGAATGCGGGGGCCGACGGTGCGCGTTGGGCCGCCGCGCCCCCCGCCGCCCGCGCCGCCTTCGAGGCGGGCATGGACGACTTCGGCCATGCCCTTGCCGGCGCCGATCCACATTCGATCGCCGTGGAAATCGCCGCCCATTCCCGTGAATGGGACCTCGTGGAGCGCGCCGCGAGCCTGACCCACGTCCCGGTTCTGGTGATCGGCGCCGAGCGTGGGGGTGGCGCGGGCGTCCGCGCCTTCGCCGACGCCATCGCCCAGGCGGGCGGTCAGATCTCCGGCGGCGAGATGAGCACCGACCACAGCTTCTCCGACCACCGCATCGCTATGATGTCGGCCGTCATCGACTGGCTGAACAACCTGCCGCACTGAAGGGCTCGAAAAGTCCTCCCCCATGAGGAGGAGACATCAACGCCGACGGAAGAGCGCCTCGAGCCCCTGGATCACGTCTTCCATCAAGCGGCCCTCGGTGTCGGTCGGGTCGGCCAGGGTCATCGATGCACGGTGTCGGCGTCGCGGTCCGCCTGGCTGGCGGCGCCGCCGATCGCGGCCTTGAGCTCGCCGAACGCCTTGTCCCGCGCCGCGCTCACCTCGGCCTCGCCCAGGATCTCAGGGTCGAACATCAGCGAATAGAGCGCCGGCTGGGCGCGGGCGAAGCTGAAATAGGCCAGCGCGCTGGCGCGGATCGGCGCCGGGCCCGGCTCCGAGGCCGCCTGCCTGAGCGCCGCTTCCAGCTCGCCGAACCCGGCCGCGGCCAGTTCGCCCAGCAGAGCCTGCTTGGAGACGTAGTGATGGTAGACAGAACCTGGCGCGATCCCGGCCCGCGCCGCCAGCGCCCGAAGGTTCAGCTCGCCCCGCCCCCCGCTCTCCAACAGGGCCCGCGCCTCGTCCAGCAGTTGGGCGCGCAGATTGCCGACATGATAGCCGCGCCGGCCGGCGCTGGAGGCCCAGGGCATCAGGCCGCCTCCCCGCCCGGAGCCGCCAGGTCGCAGATCAGGCCCGGCAGGAAGAAGACCGGCCACACCACCAGGGCCAGGTTCGGCAGGAACCAGCTCGGGTCGAACTCGCCCATCAGCGCCCAGTAGCCGACCGCCATCAGCCCGGCGACCTGGGTCAGGATCAGCGAGATCAGGGCCAGCGGCCGCCATAGCGGATCGTCTCGCCGCGCCGCCCGCACCGCGAACAGCCCCACCACCGAGAACGCCAGGTCCAACGGCAGGAATGACCAGTTCCAGGCGGTCACCCGGGCCTCGCCATAGCCGGCGTACATCAATTGCGGCGGGAGGTGCAGCAGACGCGCGACGCTCAGCGCCGCGGTCGCCCAATAGGCCAGGAACAGCAGGTCCGTGACGGCGAGCGCGATGGCGAGCCTGCGGCCCATGTTCGTCCTCTCCCTGGCTGCGCCATTGTTCGGCTGCGCGCCGCAGCTTCTCGAGACGCCACTATGCGCCCGACCCGCCGACCTTACCATTGATAACCCAGGGCCTGCGGCCGGAACGCCTAGCTGTAGACGAAGGCCGGATCGTCGAGGTCGATCTTCGGGAACTCGTCCTTCTCCAGCCAGTAGTTCTGGGTGTGCCGCCATTCGGCCGACGGCCCGCTCTTGGGCATCAAGTGCATGCTGCGGGTCAGGTAGCTCGGATTGAAGTTCTCGGGGTCGACCCAGGGCCCGAGCGGCATGTCCTGCTCGTGCGATCGCAAGGCCGGCTCGACCCGCGTGGCGCCCTTCTCGTCCATGTGCTTGAGCAGGCGCGGGATGAAGTCGCCGATCAGGTCGGCCCGCAGCGTCCAGCTCGCCCGGAAATAGCCGAACACCCAGACCATGTTCGGCACCCCAGTGAACATCATGCCGCGATAGGTCACGGTCTCGGCGAAATCGAGCGGCTGGTTGTCGATCGAGAACTGGATATTGCCCAGCACCGCCAGGTCGAAACCGGTCGCGGTGATCACGATGTCCGCCGGCAGCACCTCGCCCGATTTCAGCGCGATGCCGTCGGCCGTGAAATGATCGATCTCGTCGGTGACCACCGCGGCCTTGTCGGCCTTGATCGCCTCGAAGAAATCCCCGTTGGGGACGAAGCAGATCCGCTGCCGCCACGGCGCGTAGCTCGGGGTGAAGTGCTTGGCCACATACTCTTCGCCCAGCAGCCCGCGCAGCACGCCCAGCAGCTCCTCGCGCACCAGGTCCGGGTCGGCCTCGCGCCGCGCCGACATCTTGGCCGAGGTCTGCAGGATGCTCCGGCGCACGATCTCGTGGGTCCAGGCCGGGTCGATGTCGAGCTCGCGCAGCTGTTCGGCCAGTTCGTTGCGGTTGCGGCCGGGCGTGAAATAGGTCGGCGAGCGCTGCAGCATCGTCACATGCGCCGCCTCGCCCGCCAGGGCCGGGATCAGGGTCGCCGCCGTCGCGCCCGAGCCGATCACCACGATCCGCTTGCCCGCATAGTCGAGATCCTGGGGCCAGGTCTGCGGGTGCACGATCCGCCCCTTGAAGTCCTCCGTACCGGGCCAGGTCGGGATGTAGGGGGTCTCGTGGTCGTAATAGCCCTGGCACATCCACAGGAAGCCGGCGCTCAGCGTCGTCCGCGCGCCGCTCGCCACGTTCTCGGTCTCCACCGTCCAGCGGGACTCGGCGCTCGACCAGGCCGCCGAGATCACCCGCGTCCCGTAGCGGATGTGGCGGTCGAGATCGTTCTCGGCGATCACCACGGCCATGTAGTTCAGAATTTCCGGGCCGGTGGCGATCGGCGTTCCGCGCCACGGCTTGAACCGGTAGCCGAAGGTGTGCAGGTCGCTGTCGGAGCGCACGCCCGGATAGCGATGGGTGTGCCAGGTGCCGCCGAAACTGTCCTTGGCCTCCAGCACCACGAAGGTCTTGCCCGGCGCTTGGGTCTGCATGTGGTAGGCCGAGCCCACCCCGGCGATCCCGGCGCCGACGATGATCATGTCGAAATGGGCGATATCGGCGCGGGCCTCGCGCTCGGCGGAAATGGTGCTGCTCATCGAAATCCGGTCTGGTCTGAAAAGACTTAGCGCCCTGGAGACGAACCCCAGGAGGAATGTCGCCAGCCTAGCCCCGCCCCCGCCCCCGCGTCACCGGATTTCGCACGGCGCACGGCCTCCCGCTCCGTCGAGATCACTAATCCATTCGGATAAGTATCATTGACGGGCCTGTTGTTCGCCGCCATTGTTAGCCATATGGATAACTTATCATCCCGTCTCGACCACGTGTTCGGCGCGCTCGCCGACCCGACCCGCCGTGCGATCCTGGCCCGGCTGGGCGAAGGCGAGGCCTCGGTGGGAGAACTCGCCCGCCCCTTCGCCATGGCCCTTCCGAGTCTCATGAAGCACATCCGCGTGCTGGAGACCGGCGGCCTCGTTCGGTCCCAGAAGCGGGGAAGGATCCGCACCTGCCGGCTCAACCAGGCCGCCATGACCGACGCCGAGCGCTGGCTGGGAGATCAGCGCGCGGTGTGGGAAGCCCGGCTCGATCGGCTGGAAGCCTATGTCGAAGCGATCGAAGCGCCCACCTCCACCTCCTCTCCCCGAAAGGCCTGATCATGACCTCGTCCCCGAATCCCGCCTTGGACCAGTGGGCGCTCGACCGCGAAATCGTCCTGTCGCGTGTGATCAAGGCCCGGCGTGAGGTCGTGTTCGCCGCCTGGTCGGACCCCGATCACCTGCCCAACTGGTTCGGTCCCACCGGCTTCCGCATCGAGACCAAGGAGATCGACATCCGCGTCGGCGGCCTGTGGCGCTTCGAGATGATCGCCCCCGATGGCCAGCGCTGGCAGAGCCGCATGGAATTCCGTCGCATCGAGCCGCCGGCCTTGATCGCGTTCGATCACGGCGCCGACGAACCCGACGATCCCGGCCGCTTCCGCACCACGATCACCTTCGATGAGCAGAGCGACGGAAAGACGGTCATCACCCTGCGCCAGTTGCACCCCAGCAAGGCCCAGCGGGACCAGGGCATCGGATTCGGCGCCGTCGAATTCGGCTACCAGACCCTCGAGAAGCTCGCCCGCCACGTGGAGTCGCCGGCGAGCTAGGGGGCGTCTCTAGGCGTAGGTCATGTTCCGCAGGTCCTCGATCAGGCCCGGCCCCTCCGGCGTCCAACCCAGGCGCTGTCGGGTCCAGGCGCTGGAGGCCGGCATGTCGAGGGCGGCGAACATCGCGAACGGCCCGAAATAGCCCCCCGCCTCCTCCGGCGTCAGACTGGCGACCGGCACGCCCAGCCCCGCTCCCACGGCGTCAGCGATCTCGCGGGCGGTGACGCCCTCTTCCTGAACCGCGTGGAAACGCTCGCCCGCCTGGCCTTTCTCGACCGCCAGGCGGTACAGCCTGGCCACCGCCTTGACCGGCGCGGCGGCCCAGCGATTGGCGCCTTCGCCGACATAGGCGGCGCGGCCATGGGCGCGGGCGCTCTCGATCATCTGCGAGCCCAGGCCTTGTTTCTGGGTGGCATGCCCCTGGCGCAGCCGCACCCCCATCGACCTGGGTC
>CAMFIW010000318.1 GCA_945952355.1 uncultured Phenylobacterium sp.
CGAGCCCGCCATTGGCGACCGGCTCGTCGGCGACGAACCTGGCGGGGCCGGCCTCGACGATCAGTTGGAGACCACCGAGACCCGCATCCGCCGCCTCGGCATGAGACTGTTTCAGCATCGCCCACCTCCCCTTTCGAACCTTCGGTCAGACCCTACACCGGCCAGCGCCCCGCGAAACGTCCCCGCATGGAAATGGACCGGTTCCACTACCTGGCGCGTAATCGCCTCGGGCGCGCTGGCGGACCAAGTTCCCCGGCAGACAGCCACAGGGGACTTCCGATGAACCGCCGCAACGCACTTCTCTCGGTCGCCGGCGCCGGCCTGACCGGGACCTACGCCACCGCCGCCGCGTCCAGGCCCGCCTCGCCTCGCGGCGCCCCGCGGCGCCAGGTGATCGCCCGCGACGGGACCTTCCTGTTCCACCGCGACTGGGGGGATGGCAAGCCAGTGGTGTTCATGGCCGGGTGGACCCTGACCTCGGAGACCTGGGCATATCAGGCGGCCGATCTCTCGGACCGCGGACTGCGTTGCATCGCCTACGACCGCCGCGGCCATGGCCGGTCGGACGATCCGGGCCGCGGTTACGACATGGACACCCTTGCCGACGACCTGGCCACGGTGCTGGAGACCCTGGACCTCAAGGACGTCACCCTAGTGGCGCACTCCATGGCCAGCGGCGAAATGACCCGCTACCTCACCCGACACGGCGCCGCGCGAGTGTCGAAGCTGCTCTACCTCGCACCGACCACGCCATTCCTGTTGAAGTCCGCCGACAACCCCATGGGCGTGCCCCAGGCCTACTTCGAGAAGGTCCGGCAAGTCTGGACGACCGACTACAACAAATGGGCCGACGACAACACTGCGCCGTTCTTCCTGCCGGACACCTCGCCCAGCATGATCGAGTGGCTGAAGAGTTCGACGCGGCATTGCTCGCTGCAGGCGATTGTCGAGTGCAACAAGGCCATGGTCGAGAACGACTTCCGTCCCGAGCTGACCAGGATCCGCCTGCCGACCTTGGTGATCCAGGGCGACAAGGACGTCTCGGCGCCCCTGGAGCTTACCGGCAAGAGAACCGCCGAGTTGGTGCCCGGCGCCCGGCTGAAGGTCTATGCCGGCGCCCCGCACGGGCTGTTCATCACCCACATGAGCCGGCTCAACGCCGACATCCTGGAGTTCGCGATGTCCTGAGGACGACGAGGCGCCGCGGCGCCTCCTACCAGGCCCCGGTGTTGGGCATCGAGGTCCAGGGCTCGGCTGGCGGCAAGGCCGGGCCCGCCTGCAGGAGCTCCACCGAGATCCCGTCCGGCGAGCGGACAAAGGCCATGCGCCCGTCACGCGGAGGCCGGTTGATGGTCACCCCGCCCTCCTGGAGGCGCTGGCAGGTCGCGTAGATGTCGTCCACCGCATAGGCCAGGTGGCCGAAGTTGCGGCCGCCCTGATAGTCCTCGGTGTCCCAGTTGTAGGTCAGCTCGACCATCGGCGCCTTCGACGCCTTCGCAAGTTCCTCGTCGCCGGGCGCGCAGAGGAACACCAGAGTGAATCGACCCATTGGGCTTTCGCTCCGTGAGACCTCCATCAGCCCCAGCTTGTTGCAATAGAAATCGAGGGAGTCGTCGAGGTTCTTCACCCGGACCATGGTGTGCAGATACTTCATCTCAAGCGCTCCTCTTACTGAACATGCTCGACGTGAATTGGCGCGGCGGCGCTGTGCACGCAAGACCGTGCCCGCGTTCCGCGACAAGAAAGGCACATTGCAGCCGGGATACAAAACCTGTCCGCGATTTCATTTGAGTTGCGCGGGGCGTGGCATCAAAAGCCGGAGCAACCTATCTGAAGGAAGTTGGGGCGACTGTTGACCCTTAGAATCAACAGCGCAGCGGCGAAAGCCGCACTCGGGGGAACGGCGGGATGCGTTTGAAACCAGCCCATATTTTTGCGATCGGGCTCGGCGTGGCGGTCCTTCTGTACCTCACGGTCGGCACCCTGCTGAACGGCGGAAAGAAGCACGCCGCGGAGGCCAAGACGTCCGAAAAGGCTGCCCAGGCGCCAGCGAGCGTGCAGGTCGCGGTCACCCCGGAAGCCCAGCACCCCTACAAGGTCGTCATCCGCGGCCGCACTCAGGCCGCGCGCACGGTCTCGGTGAAGTCGGAATCTGCGGGCTCCGTCGCCGCGACACCGGCGACGGAAGGCTCCTACGTTGGCAAGGGCACGATCCTGTGCCGTCTAAATGTCGACGCTCGCCAGGCCATGCTCGACCAGGCCAAGGCCGCCCTGCGCTCGCGCCAGCTCACCCAGCAGGCGTCGGCGGAACTGGCCAAGAAGGGCTACCGCTCCCAGACCCAGCTCCTGCAGGATCAGGCAAACCTCGACAATGCCGCCGCGGCCGTTCGCCAGGCGGAGATCGCGGTCGAGCAGATGAACATCCGGGCGCCCTTCAACGGCGTGTTCGACAAGCGCGACGCCGAGGTCGGCGCCTATCTGTCGCCTGGCCAGTCCTGCGGCACCATGATCGAACTCGATCCCCTGCTGGTGGTCGGCGACCTGCCGGAAACCGCGACCAGCCGCCTTAAGGTGGGCTCGCCCGCCGTCGCCAAGTTGCTTTCGGGTGAGGTCCTGTCCGGCCATGTCCGGTATGTGGCGCGCGACGCCGATCCGCAGACGCGCACCTACCATGTCGAGGTCACCGTCCCCAATCCGCACCTGACCCGCTCGGGACTGTCTTCGACGGTCGAGATCGCGGCGGGCTCCGGCCCCGCGCACCTGGTGCCCGTCTCCTCCCTCGTTCTCGACGCGGCGGGCCGCCAGGGCGTCCGCTACGTCCAGGCGGACAGCAAGGTGGCTTTCGCGCCGGTGACGGTGATCGAGGAGGTGCCCCAGGGCGTGTGGGTCTCGGGCCTGCGCGGTCAGGTCCAGGTGATCGTCGTCGGTCAGTCCTATGTCGACGAAGGCCAGAAGGTTCGGGTCGCGGTGGCGCGCTGACTCCGTCGGGCCGCCTGCGACGGGCCGCGACGGTCCGGATGCCTGGTCGGTCTGATATCTTGAGGTTCACGGAGCGCCGCGGCGCGGGCTCCAGGAGGCGAAGACCATGATCGGTCCCTTGATCGACGGCGCCATCAAACGCCGCAAGGTGGTTCTGGGCGTCACCCTGATCGCCAGCATCTTCGGCTTCCTGGCCTACAACGCCATGCCGCGGGAATCGAACCCCGACATCACCATCCCCTTCGTCTCGGTGGTGGTCCCCTATCCGGGCGTCAGCCCGGAGGACGCCGAGCGGCTGCTCGTGAAGCCGCTGGAGACCAATCTTCAGAGCATCGAGGGCCTGAAAGAGATGAACGCCGTGTCCCGCCAGGGCATGGCGATCGTCAGCCTGGAGTTCGAGGCGGATTTCAACAAGGACAAGGCGCTGGAGGACGTGCGCGCCAAGGTCGACCTCGCACGAGGCAGGTTCCCGCCGGACGCCGAGGAACCGATCATCCAGGAAGCCAACTTCTCCGGCGACCCAGTCATCGGCATCGTTCTGTCCGGCCAGGCGCCCGAGCGCGAACTCGTCCGCGTGACCCGGGACCTGAAAGACCGCCTGGAATCCCAGCCCGGCGTTCTCGAAGCCTACATGTCCGGCGGGCGCGAGGAGTTTCTCGAAGTCACCGTCGATCCGGTCCGGATGGAGGCCTACAACGTCACCACCGGTGAACTGGCCAACGTCATCGGCCGCAACAATCAGCTCATTCCGGCCGGCGATCTGATCTCCGGCGGCGGCAAGTTCGCCGTCAAGGTGCCGGGCGTGGTCGAGAAGCCGGCCGACATCCTGGCCTTGCCGATCAAGAAGAACGGCGACCGCCTGATCACGGTGGGAGACATCGGCGAAGTTCGCCGCACGTTCAAGGAAGCGAGCTTCATCACCCGCTTCAACGGGCAGCCGGCCTATTCTCTGGAAGTCGCGAAACGTTCGGGCGCCAACATCCTCGACACCGTCAAGAAGGTCCGCGAGACGGTCGAGAAGGAGCAGAAGCGCTGGCCGCCGACGATCCAGGTCTCCTACACCTACGACCAGAGCGACTTCATCGGCCGCACCTTGATGGTGCTTGAGGGCGGCCTGCTGTCCGCCACCATCCTGGTGATGATCATCATCGTGGCGAGCCTGGGCATCCGGCAGGGATTCATGGTCGGCCTGGCCATTCCCGCGTGCTTCCTACTCGCCTTCCTGATGCTCAACGCCATCCACGTGACTCTCAACCAGATGGTCATGTTCGGCATGGTGCTGGCGGTCGGCATACTGGTCGACGGTGGGATCGTGGTCGTCGAATACGCCGATCGGAAGATGGCCGAGGGTCTCTCCAAGGAGGAGGCCTTCGCCGCCGCCGGCAAGCGCATGTTCTGGCCGGTGCTGAACGGCACGCTGACCACGCTCTGCGCCTTCATTCCCTTCATGTTCTGGAACTCGATCGCCGGGAAGTTCATGAGCTTCCTGCCGCTCACCCTGTTCTTCGTGCTGGGCGCCTCGATCTTCGTGGCGCTGATCTTCACGCCCGCGGTGGGCTCGATCTTCGGGCGCGCCGCCGCGGTGGACGCCGAGCGCCTGGCCGAGATCGAGAAGTCCGAGCACGGCGACCCGCGCGAGATGAAGG
>CAMFIW010000319.1 GCA_945952355.1 uncultured Phenylobacterium sp.
CCATGGCGGCCTTGCCCATGTTGTAGGGGCCGCCGCGGCCGGCCATGCCCAGGGAGGCGACCGAGGAGATCATCCCGATGTCGCCGCGGCCCTGGCCGCGCATGTGCGGGATGACCAGCTTGCTGAGATAGTGCGGACCGAAGGCGTGGACGCGGACCACGCGCTCCATCTCGGCCGGATCGGTGTCGGCCACCGACTGGCCACGGCTGGCGATGCCGGCGTTGTTGACCAGGATGCCGATGCCGCCGAAGTCGGCGAGCATGTCGGCGACCATGGCCTGGTCCTCGTCCCAGCTCTCGACGGAGGCCTTGTAGGCCTTGGCCTTGCGGCCCATGGCCTCGATCTCGGCGACGACCTCCTGGGCCGCGTCGGCGTCGCTGCGATAGTTGACGGCGATGTCGGCGCCCGCCTCGGCGAGGCCGAGCGCGATGGACCGGCCAATGCCGCGCCCGCCGCCGGTGACGAGCGCCGTGCGCCCGGACAGGTCGATCTGCATGTGGCTTCCTCCCCAGGAATGCTGTCGGCGCCCAACCTAGGGCCCCTGCCGCTGGGTCAGGAAATCGCCGCCTTTGACGCCCGCTGCGTCAAGCGTCACAAGGTTCGAAAACTCGGGATGGAGAACAGCGATGGCCGATGCGACGGCGGACTACATCATCGTCGGCGGCGGCTCGGCCGGATGCGTGCTGGCGAACCGGCTGTCGGCGGACAGCGCAACGACCGTGCTCCTGCTGGAAGCCGGTGGCGACGACCGGCCGATCAAGGAGCCGGGCCAGTTCCTCTCCAACCTGATGATCCACGTGCCGGTGGGCTACGCCCAGACGCTGAAGGACCCGAAGGTCAACTGGCTCTACGCCACCGAGGCCGACCCCGGCACCGGCGGCCGCTCGCACGTCTGGCCGCGCGGCAAGGTGCTGGGCGGCTCGTCCTCGATCAACGGCCTGCTCTACATCCGCGGCCAGCACGCCGACTATGACGGCTGGCGCCAGCTCGGCTGCGAAGGCTGGGGCTGGGACGACGTGCGGCCCTATTTCATGCGCGCCGAGCACCAGGAGCGGGGCGCCAGCGAGCACCACGCCACCGGCGGGCCGCTGAACGTCTCGGACGTGACGACCGGCCACGAGGTCTCGGACGCGGTGATCGAGGCCTGCGTCGAGGCCGGCATACCGCGCAATGACGACGTCAACGGCGCCGACCAGGAAGGCGTCACCTACTACCAGCTCACCGTGAAGAACGGGCAGCGCTGCTCGGCGGCGGTGGCCTATCTGCACCCGGTGATGAACCGGCCGAACCTGAAGGTCGAGACCCGCGCCCTGGCGGGCAAGGTGATCTTCGAGGGCAAGACGGCGGTCGGCGTCGAGTACACCCAGAACGGCGTCAGGAAGGTCGCCAGGGCGCGTCGCGAGGTGATCCTGGCGGGCGGGGCGATCAACTCGCCGCAGCTGCTGGAGCTGTCGGGGATCGGCAAGGGCGAGCTGCTCCGCCAGCACGGCATCGAGGTGGTGTCCGACCTGCCGGGCGTCGGCGAGAACCTGCAGGACCACTACGTGATGGCGGTGACCTATCGCCTGAAGCCGCACGTGGTCTCGGTGAACGAGCTGACCAAGGGCGCGCGCTTCGTCGGCGAGATCGTGAAGTACGCCTTGCAGCGCAAGGGCCTGCTGACCCTGTCGGCCGCGCACATCGCCGCCTTCTGCCGCTCGCGGCCGGACCTGGCCGGGCCGGACATCCAGTTCCATATCCTGCCGGCCACCCAGAACCTGGAAAAGGCGATGGCCGAGGGCAAGATGGAGCTGGACAGCGCGCCGGGCCTGACGCTGGCGCCCTGCCAGGTGCGGCCGGAGAGCCGCGGGACCATCCACATCAAGTCGGCCGACCCCAGCGTCCATCCGTCGATCGCGCCGAACTACCTGTCCGACCCGCTGGACCAGGAGGTGGCGGTGGCCGGGCTGAAGTGGGGCCGCCGGATCGCCACCCAGCCGGCGCTCGCGCCCTATATCGACCACGAGATGCTGCCGGGGCCGGACTTCACCAATGACGAGGCCCTGCTGGGCTTCGCGCGGATGGCCGGTTCGACGATCTATCACCCGGTCGGCACCTGCCAGATGGGCCACGGGCCGATGGCGGTGGTCGATCCCCAGCTGCGCGTGCGCGGCGTCGAGGGCCTGCGGGTGGTGGACGCCTCGGTGATGCCGCGGCTGGTCTCGGGCAACACGAATGCGCCGACCATCATGATCGCGGAGAAGGCGGCCGACATGATCCTGGGGCGGACGGCGGTGGCGGCGGCGTAGCGCCTTTTGCCCTCTCCCCCGTCAGCGGGGGAGGGGGCAAAAGGGTGAGGCCGTTAATCATTCGACTTGATCGGCGGGCTTGACCGATACTGAGCGTCGATTCGGATCGGCGGGATCATGCGACGCCTCACACTGCCGCTTTTGACGGCCAGCTATTTCAGCCTGTCGCTGATCCTCGGCCTGTTGATCTGGCGCAACGGAGGCGGCTGGGGCGCGGGCGTGGCGGGCTTCGCCGCCGGCCTCGGGCTCTGCTTCACCTTCCACGGGCTGATCGGTCGGGCGCTCGAGACCCCGGCGCTGCGGCGCGAGCTGGCGGCCGTGCGCGAGGCCCACCGCATCCTGATCGGCCAGATGGAGGCGCTGGACGCAAAGTTGGCCGAGGTGGCCGACGGCGCGGGCGACGAGGCGCTGCGACGCTCGGAAGCGCTGACCGACGAGGTCCACATGCTCGAGGACCTGGTCCAGGCCATGGGCCGCAAGTTCGAGGAGCGGATGGCCGCCCAGCCGGTCTATGCCGCCGCTGTCGAAGGCCGCGAGCTGGCCCGCGACCGGCGACAGTCCGCCGCCCTGCTGGAAACCGTGCGCGAGGCCCTGGCCGAGAATCGGGTCGACCTCTACCTGCAGCCGATCGTCGGCCTGCCCCAGCGCAAGACGGTCTTCTACGAGAGCTATTCGCGCCTGCGCGACGACGACGGCCGGGTGATGATGCCGGCCGAATACCTGTCGGTGGCCGAGCCCGAGGGGCTGGTCACGGCGATCGACAACCTGCTGCTGTTCCGCTGCGTGCAGATCGTCCGCAGGCTGGCCAAGACGGACAAGAAGGTCGGGATCTTCTGCAACGTCTCGATGGCGAGCCTGGCCGACGAGAGCTTCTTCCCGCAGTTCCTCGACCTTCTGACCGCCAATCGCGACCTGGCCGGCGCCCTGATCTTCGAGGTGGGGCAGGCGGCGTTCGACACCCGAGGCGCCATCGGGGCGCGCAACATGGGCAGGCTGGCCGATCTCGGCTTCCGCTTCTCGGTGGACAAGGTGTTCGATCTCGACCTGGACTTCCAGGACCTGGCGCGGTCGGACGTGAAGTTCATCAAGGTGGGCGCGCAGTTCCTGCTGGAACAGCTGACCGAGACCGACGAGGGCATGATCCTCAAGTCGATGCCGGACCTGGCGGCCGAGGACTTCGCCTCGCTGACCCGTCGCTACGGGGTGGAGATCATCGCCGAGAAGGTGGAGAGCGAACGTCAGGTGGTCGACGTGCTGGAACTCGACATCGGCTATGGCCAGGGCCACCTGTTCGGCGAGCCGCGCCCGATCCGCGACGCGGTGCTGGCCGAGACCGCGCCGCCCAACGACTTCCTGCGCGGGAGCCTGAGGCGGCGGGCGGGGCGGTGAGCCCTGCCGGCGAAGCCGGCCTCTTTCCAATCCCTAGCCTTGAAATCTCTCCCCTTTTGATCGCGGAGATCGCGGAGGTTCGCAGAGATCACGGAGGGCAGGGCCTCTCTGCGTCCTCCGCGGACCTCCGCGATCTCTGCGTTCAAAAGGCCGCTTTCGCGGCGGGAGCCAGATACGAAAGGGAGCCCGAGATGATCGGGCTCCTCGTCTTACGATCTGGATCCCGGCGTTCGCCGGGACGAGCGGTGGGCAGTGGCTAGGCCTCAGCCCTTCTTGTCGAACAGCTTGGCCCAGCGGGGCTTCTTGCGGTTCTTCCAGGAGCCGCGATGCCAGGCGTCCGAGGCGATCAGCGGGACCACGGTGGTGGCTTCGGCGAAGACCATCTGTTCCCAGGTCACGTCGACCTTGCCCCAGGAGCAGGCCTCCTTGAGCGTCGAGGACGAGCAGGCGCCGTCGCGCACGTCGGCCACGGTGATCTGGACCGCGTACTTATGCATCTCGGCCTCGTGGCCGAGGATCTCGGCGCAGACCACGGTGTCCTGGGCGAAGTTCTTCGGCACGCCGCCGCCGACCATGAACAGGCCGGTGGCGCCGGCCGCAAGCTTGATGTCGGTCAGTTCGCGGAAGTCGGCGACCGAGTCGATGGTCAGGTAGGGCTTGCCTTCCTTCATGCGCTCGACCTGGTGCTTGACGAGGCCGAAGCCGGCCGAGCTGTCGGTGAAGGCCGGGCAGAAGATCGGCACGCCCTCGTGGTAGCAGGTCTCGATCAGCGAGCCCGGCTTCTTGGCGTTGCCGGCCGCCAGCCACTTGCCCATCTCCCAGATGAACTCGCGCGACGAATAGGGGCGGGGCTCCAGCAGGTTGCAGATCTCGTAGATCGTGCCGTCGCAGTTCTGGAGTTCTTCCTCGGCGATATAGGTGTCGTAGATGCGGTCGATGTAGAGC
>CAMFIW010000320.1 GCA_945952355.1 uncultured Phenylobacterium sp.
CCAGCTCGTCGATCCGGCGGCGCACGATCTCGATCGACTGTTCGACCGCCTTGCCGGCCTCGGCCTGCATGGCCTGGTCGGAAATGGTCAGGCGCAGGCGTTGGTCCGCGGTCGGATTGATCGTCACGTCGCGGCCGCCGCCGTTGGGCAGGGGCTGGCCGACCCGGTTGCGCAGCACATTCTGGGCGGGATTGACCTTGGCCGGATCTGTGATGCGGACCACGACCCCGCCATCGGCCTGACCGAGGTCGGTGAAGTCGATCTGCTCGTCGCGGAGCGTGGTGCGCACGTCCTCGATGAGGTTCGTCATCTTCTCGGCGCGGAGCGCGTTGGTGTCGACCGACAGCAGGAGTTGCGAGCCGCCCTGCAGGTCAAGGCCGAGGTTCAGCGTCTTCTTGGGCAGGAAGCCCGGCAAGGAGTCGCGAACCGACTGCGGCAGCACGTTCGGCAGGGTGAAGAGGATGCCGAAGATGAGAGCCGCCGCGACCGACAGCGTTCTCCAGCGGGAGGGCGCGATCATCCGGGTCGACCTAGACCTTGGAATCGTTGGCCGCGGCCGGCTCGCCGCGCGCACGCACGTCGGAGATCATCGACTTGACGACCTTGACGGTGACGCCCTGGGCGATTTCGACGCCCACTTCCTTGTCCTCGACGCGGACCACCTTGCCGATGACGCCGGAGTTCAGGACCACGGTGTCATTGCGCTTCACGCCGGACACCATCGCCTGGTGCTGCTTCACGCGTTGCTGTTGGGGGCGGATGATCAGGAAGTAGAACAGCACGATCATCGGCAGGAAGAAGAGGAGCGAGCCAAAGGGCTCGGGAATTCCAGCAATCCCTGCAGGCGCCGTCTGGGCGAGGATAGGGGTGACCGACATCGTCTCTCCGAAACACGTGGCGGGGCGCGCCTGCGCCCGTCGCAAAGTCGGCGGAAGCTATGCGTTCGCCCCCCGATTTGCAATGGAACGCGCCTGCGCTAATCAGCCCGCCATGGACCCGGAACTGAAACCCGTTCTGGAGCGGATCGCCCAGGCGCTTGAACGCCTGTCGCCCCCTCCCCCGCCGCCCGCGCGCTTCGAGGCCGCGCGGCTGTTCCGCCACGAACCCCGGTCGGGCGCGTTCATAGCCGCGCCGGACTATCCGCTGGCCCTGGAATCGCTGGTGGGGGTGGAGCGCCAGAAGGCGCGGTTCGTGGAGAACCTGGAGCGGTTCGCGCGCGGGGTTCCCTACAATCATGCCCTGCTTTGGGGCGTGCGCGGCACCGGCAAGAGCTCGCTGGCCAAGGCGGCGTTCATGGCCGTGGCGCGGGGCGAGACCGCGCTGAAGCTGGTCGAGGTGGACCGCGACCAGGTGACCGCCCTGCCCGACCTGTTCGACGCCCTGCGAGTGCGGCCAGAAAAATTCGTGGTGCTGTGCGACGACCTGTCGTTCGAGGAAGGCGCCGACGCGGCCAAGGCGCTTAAGTCGGCGCTGGAAGGCGGGGTCTCCGGGCCTCCGGCCAATGTGATGTTCGTGGCGACCTCGAACCGCCGACACCTGATGCCGCGCGGCCACGGCGAGGATCGCGGCCTGATCGCCGCGGCCGAGGACGCCGAGGAAGAGATCAGCGTCTCCGACCGGTTCGGCCTTTGGGTCGGCTTCCCGCCCATGGATCAGCCGACCTACCTGGAAGCGGTCGGCGCCTATGCCGAGCGCTTCGGCCTGCAGGTCGAGGACCTGGAGCGGCGCGCCCTGCAGTGGGCGCAGCTGCGCGGCGGCCGATCGGGCCGGGTGGCCTGGCAGTTCATCCGCGACCTGGCCGGCGAACTGGGGAAGGCGCTGCCGCTCTAGCGGCTACTTCCCCAGCACCAGTTGCGGATCGATCGGGCGGGCGCGTTCTGTCGGGGACGGCGCGTATCTGACCTCGAAGTGGAGCTGAGTCTCGCTGACGCCGCCGGACTGGCCGGCCATGCCGAGCTGCTGCCCCTGAACCACTTTTTGCTGCATCTTCACGTCGACCCGGCCGAGGTGGCCATAGGCCGTGACCCAGCCGTCGGCGTGCTTGACGAGCACGAGATTTCCGAAACCCGGCACCTGGTCGCCGGCATAGACCACGTCGCCGGCGGCGGCGGCGCGGACCACGTCGTCTTCGGTTGCGCGGATGTTGATGCCGTCATTGCGCTGGCCGGTGCCCTTCGGCCCGTAGTCGGAGATGATCGCGCCGCGCAGCGGCCAGATGAACCGGCCTCGGCCCAGGCTGGAAATCTGGGCGTCGCTGAGCGGCCCCGAACTCGGCGCGCTGGGGGTCGTTGTCGGCGCAGGCCGCGCGGGCGGCGCGCCGTAGGTGGGCGGCGGCGGATTGTAGCTGGTCGGCGGAGGCGGGGTCGTGGCGGCCGGCGGCGGGGAATAGCTCGGCGCGGGGCGCGAGGGGGGCGGCGTGTAGCTCGGCGGCGGCGTGCGCACGGCCTCGCGCGGCGGGCCGCGGTCGCGATAACCGGCGGGCAGGCTCAGGTGCTGGCCTGGCCGGATCCGCGCGGTGTGGCGCAAGCCGTTGGCCGAGGCGAGTTGCTTGGCCGTGACGCTGAAACGCTGGGCGATGTCGGCCAGGGTGTCGCCCTTGACCGCCACATAGACCTTCGAGGCCTCGCCGGGCGGCCCCTTGATGACCTGGCCGAGCTTCAGATGATAGGGCGACTTGAGCTTGTTGAGCCGAGCGAGCTCCTTGCGCTCGGCCCCCATCTTGTCGGCGATCTCGTCGAGAGTGTCGCCCTTGCGGACCTTGTAGCTGCGCGCCTTGCCGGGCGCGGTGATCACCTTGCCGCCGGCTCCGGCGCGGGCCTCCGTCGCCTCGCGCTCGGCGGGCTCTGCCTCGGCCTTGCGGCCATGGCGCGACTTGACCGCGGGCGGCGCGGCTTCCTCCTCCGGCGCCGCCTCCTGGACCTGCGACTTGACCGGACCCTTGTCCTTGAAGCCGCCGGGCAGGGTCAGCTTCTTGCCCGGGCTGAGCTTTGCGTGGACCGAGAGGCCGTTGGCCGCAGCGATCTCCTTGGGGGTCGTGTCGAAGCGTTGGGCGATGGCGTAGAGCGTGTCGCCGCGCTGGACCACATAGGCCTTGGGCTTGGCCTCCTCCTCGCGCGACTTGGATTTGGACTTGGCGGCCTTGGTCTCGGGCTCTGCGGCGCCGGGCGTCTTGAGCTTCTGGCCGGGCATCAGGCGATAGGGTTTCTTCAGGCCGTTGGCCTTGGCGAGGTCTTCGACATCGACGCCGAGCTTCTTGGCGATGGTGGCGAGATGGTCGCCCTTGCGGACCGTATAAGTCTTCTCCGCCGGCTCGGCGGCGGGCACGACCTTGCCGGTGACCCGCGCCTTGATGACCATGCGCAGCGGCGGGGCCGGCGGAGCGTAGGCCGAGGTCGCGGCCGGCGGCGCCGGATCGCGGCGCGCAGCCGGCGTGTCGAGCGCCTTGAAGGTGACGCCTTCCGGCTCGGGCTGGGCGGGCATCGGCGGGTCTTCGCGCCGCGCCGGCTGTTCGGCGTCGGTGTCGGCCTGCCGGATCGGGAAGTTCGGCTTCGGCATCTGCGCCCAGGACGGGCTGGCGAGCGCCGTCGCGGCGAGGAGCAGCAGGGCCGAACGGTAGGGGGAAAGCGTCATCGCCGCTCCGCAAAAGGTTTCGGAATCAGTCGAGGCGTCTGGGTTAATCATGGGTTAAGCGCGACGCCTAGGCCAACCCACAAACTCGTCACTCCCGGGCGGCCTCAGAGCTCGCGCGCCACGCCGTCCAGCAACGGCACGAACCGGACCTCGGTCAATATCTCGACGTCGAAGCCCCCCTGCCCGTCGCCCCGATAGCGCTTGAGCTCCTGAACCGGCCCCTTGCCCACCGGCGCGACCAGCACGCCCGTGGGTTTGAGTTGCGCCAGCAAGGCCTTGGGCTCTCCCGGCGCCGCGGCTGTGACCAGAATGCGGTCGAAAGGCGCCTGTTCGGGCCAGCCCAGCCCCCCGTCGCCGAAGCGGGTGATCACATTGGTGAGACCGAGCTGCTTGAACCGCCCCTCCGCCTCGGCCATCAGGGTGCGGTAGCGTTCGACGGTGTAGACCAGCCGCGCCAGCTTGGAGAGCACGGTGGTCTGATAGCCGGAGCCGGTGCCGATCTCGAGGATGCGGTCGCGTTTCTCGACGCCGAGCGCCTGGGTCATCAAGCCGACGATGAAGGGCTGGCTGATGGTCTGGCCGCAGGCGATCGGCAGGGCCTGGTCCTCCCAGGCGCGCTCCTGGAACAGTTCCGGGGTGAAGAGGTCGCGCGGCGTGGTCTCGATGGCGTTCAGCACGCCGGGGTCCGAGACCCCTTGCGAACGCAGGGCCAGCACGAGCTTGGCGAGCCGGGTCTCCGCCGTGTCGGCCGCCGGCTTGGCGGGATCTTCCGCGCCGGCCATGTCAGCGCCCCCCGCGCGGCGGCGCGCCGCCCAGGACGCCCTTCAAGGCGTGGACAGTCGGCATGTGCGTCAGGTCGATGTGCAGCGGCGTCACCGAAATCTTGCCTTCGTAGATCGCCGCCAGGTCCGTGCCCGGCTCGGGCCGCGAACGTTCCTGGCGGAAACCCATCCAATAGTACTCGCGATTCCGCAGGTCGGTTCGCTTCTCC